>DATCMN010000502.1:0-4848 GCA_036563405.1 Naasia sp.
GTGCGGCCTCGGCGAAGGCCGCAAGGAGGTCGGTGCCGGTCACCCGCCACCGGCGCACCGGCTCATTGATCACGTACCCGAGGCGTGCCTGCTCCCCCGTGTACAGCGGGCCCGGATCCGGCACGCCGTGCTCGACAACCGTCGTCGGCGCGTCGCCGCTGTCCCACATCAGCCGGTTGAAGTGGGTGACGTGCACCAGCGGGATGTCGCTCCGATCGGCGAGCGGGTGCCTGCTGAGCGGCACGTCGCCCTTGGGCGTGTTGTGCTCGACGAACACCGCGGGCACGTCGGCCGGGAGCCGCCGCCGCAGCAGGCGCTCGGTTTTCTCGAGCTCCTCGATCGACTGGAGCAGGACCACGTCGACCGTCGTGTCCGCCAGCTGGTCCTCCGGCACGGCGACGGCACTGGCCGGCCAGTACGGCTTGAGCGCGCCGTCGCCGTTGGGCGCGACGGGGATCAGGTACTCGTGGGATCCCTGCACGAGGCTCGTGGTGTAGCTGCTGTGCACGTGCCACGAGAGGATGCGCATCGCCTCACTCTAGGAACGCCCTCCTCGTCCGCGCCCGGGGTGGCGGGCGCCTCCGCCTTCCCGCTAGTGCACGGATCCGGAGGATGGGCACGGACCCGGAGGCCGCTGCGGACACGCCGGGGGACGCCGCCTCCGGTCGGAGTGTCGCGGTCCGACTCCGGAGCAGTGAGCGTCCTCCGGAACCGTGAACCACCGGTCGACTGTTGCGCCGTTCGAACACGTGTTCGAAACTGGAGGGGTGGGATACAACAACCCGCCGATCCCCTGGTCGGAGTTCGAGCGCCGCCTCTCCGACGCGCGCCGCCCGAACAACCGGCCGATCGAGGCGGACGGCGGCGACAGCCCGGCCTGGACGCTGAAGCGGCCCCGCTACACGGCGCCGGTCCTGCCACCGATCGAGGGTCCCGTCGTCCCGTACGCGGAGCTGCGCGCCCACTCCAACTTCAGCTTCCTCGACGGCGCCTCCTCCCCGGAGGAGCTCCTCGAGGAGGCGGCCCGGCTGCGCCTCGAGGGCCTCGCCCTCACCGACCACAACGGGCTGTACGGCGTCGTCCGGCTGGCGGAGGCGGCGGAGAAGCATGGCGTGCGGACGGTGTTCGGCGCGGAGCTGAGCCTGGGGCTGACCCGGCCGCAGAACGGGATCGCCGATCCGGAAGGCACCCACCTCGTGGTCCTCGCCCGCCGGCAGGAGGGCTACCACCGGCTCGCCCGCGCCATCACCAACGCCCAGCTCGCGCCCGGCGCGGAGAAGGGCAGCCCGCACTTCGACCTGCACGAGCTCGCCGACGCGTCGGGCGGCGACTGGTTTCTCCTCACCGGCTGCCGGAAAGGACTGGTCCGGCAGGCTCTGCAGCCCCTGCACGACGGGCCGCTCGACCTGGAGGCCGCCGGCCGCGAGCTGGACCGGCTCACCGACCTGTTCGGTGCGGGCAACGTCGCCGTCGAGCTGTTCGACCGCGGCGAGCCCCTCGACTCCACCCTCAACGACGCGCTCGCCGAACTCGCCGCATCCCGGCGGCTCCCGATCGTGGCGACCGGTGCCGTGCACTACGCCACCCCGAAGCAGCACAGGCTGGCGACGGCGCTCGCCGCGGTCCGCGCCCGGCGCAGCCTCGACGACATGGACGGCTGGCTGCCTGCGGCGGGCGGGGCGCACCTCCGCTCCGGCGCCGAGATGGCGGCCCGATTCGCGCGCTACCCGGGCGCCGTCGAGAACACCGTCGACCTCGCCGCCGACCTCGCCTTCTCCCTGCGCAGTGCAAGCCCGCGGCTGCCGAAGCAGGAGGTGCCGGACGGGCACACCCCGATGAGCTATCTGCGGAAGCTGGTCTGGGACGCGGTGCCGGTGAAGTACCCGAACGCGCCGGAGTCGTCGCTCGATCGGGTCGCCCGCGAACTCGACGTGATCGAGCAGAAGGACTTCCCCGGCTACTTCCTCATCGTCCGCGACATCGTCATGTTCGCGAAGGGCCGCGGCATCCTCTGCCAGGGCCGCGGCTCGGCCGCCAACTCGGCCGTCTGCTACCTGCTCGGCATCACCGCCGTCGACTCCATCCGCTACAACCTGCCGTTCGAGCGGTTCCTCTCGAGCCTCCGCGACGAGGAGCCCGACATCGACGTCGACTTCGACTCAGACCGGCGCGAGGAGGTCATCCAGTACGTCTACGACAAGTACGGGAGGCGGAACGCGGCGCAGGTCGCGAACGTCGTCACCTACCGCCCGAAGAACGCCGTCCGCGACATGGCGAAGGCACTCGGCCACTCCACCGGGCAGCAGGACGCCTGGTCGCGCCAGGTGGAGCGCTGGGGCGGCGACGTGCAGAGCCAGGACCACGACATCCCGGAGCCTGTCGTCGACCTCGCCCAGCAGGTGCTGAAGTTCCCCCGGCATCTCGGCATCCACTCCGGCGGCATGGTGCTCACCGACCGGCCTGTCGGCGAGGTGTGCCCCATCGAGCACGCCCGGATGGAGAACCGCACGGTCCTGCAGTGGGACAAGGACGACTGCGCCTGGATGGGCCTCGTGAAGTTCGACCTGCTGGGCCTCGGCATGCTGGCCGCGCTGCAGTACGCGTTCGACCTCGCTGACAAGCACCTCGGCGAGCGGTGGGACCTCGACAGCATGCCGAAGGAGGAGCAGGGCGTTTACGACCAGCTCTGCCGCGCCGACTCGATCGGCGTGTTCCAGGTGGAGAGCCGCGCCCAGATGGGCACCCTCCCCCGGCTGCAGCCCCGCGTGTTCTACGACCTCGTCGTCGAGGTGGCACTCATCCGCCCCGGCCCCATCCAGGGCAAGGCGGTGCACCCGTTCGTCCGGCGGCGGGTCGGTGAGGAGAAGGTCACCTACCTGCACCCGAAGCTCGAGCCGGTGCTGGAGCGCACCCTGGGCGTGCCCATCTTCCAGGAGCAGCTCATGCAGATCGCGATGGAGGTGGGCGGCTGCACGGGCGAGGACGCCGACCTGCTGCGCCGTGCGATGGGCTCCAAGCGCGGGCTGGAGAAGATCGACTCGCTGCGGGAGAAGCTGTACGCCGGGATGGCGGCGAACGGGATCCCCGACGACATCGCCGACTCGATCTATTCGAAGATCGAGGCGTTCGCGGACTTCGGCTTCGCCGAGAGCCACTCCATCAGCTTCGCCCTCATCGTCTACGCGAGCGCCTGGATGCGGCTGCACTACCCCGGCATCTTCCTCGCCGCCCTGCTGCGCGCCCAGCCGATGGGCTTCTACTCGCCGCAGTCGCTCACCGCCGACGCCCGGCGGCACGGGGTCGAGGTCCGCCGGCCCGACATCCTCCGCTCCGGGGTGGAGGCCGACCTGGAGCCGCTCGACCTGGAGGCGGCGGAGGCCGGCGACGCGGCGGCCGCCCGTCCCGGCCCGTCCGGCATGGATCCGTGCCTCGACGCCGAGCAGCCGCCGGTGTCGGAGCGGTTCGACCCCACGGGGCCGGTCCGCGACGCCGAGCACCGGCGGGACGCCAACCACGCGGTCCGGCTCGGTCTCGCCGAGGTGGGGTCGATCGGCAAGAAGCTGGCCGAGCGGATCGTCGCCGAGCGGGACCGGAACGGGCCGTACACGAGCCAGGCGGACCTCGCCCGCCGCGTCGGACTCAGCGCGCCGCAGCTGGAGTCGCTGTCCGCGGCCGGCGCGTTCGCATCGCTCGGCCTGGGACAGCGGGAGGCGATGTGGGGCGCCGGCGCCGCCGCGCTCGAGCACCCCGACTACCTGCCGGGCACCGGCATCTGGGTGCAGCCGCCGCTCCTGCCGATGCTGACGCCGGCCGAGCAGGTCGCCTCCGACCTCTGGTCGACGGGGATCTCCCCCGACCAGCATCCGATGGCCTTCGTCCGGGACCGGATGCGGGCGCGCGGGGTCCTCCGCTACGCCGACCTGCGGACGGCGGAGTCGGGCCGACGCATCGAGATCGCGGGGGTCGTCACCCACCGGCAGCGCCCGGCGACGGCGGCGGGCGTCACCTTCCTCAACCTGGAGGACGAGACGGGGATGGCGAACATCGTCTGCAGCGTCGGCGTCTGGCAGCGCTACCGCCGGATCGCACGGGAGGCGCCCGCGATGATCATCCGCGGCATCCTCGAGCGCAGCTCGGAGGGGGTCGTCAACGTGATCGCCGACCGCTTCGAGGTGCTCACCATCGGCGCGAAGAGCGAGTCCCGCGACTTCCGCTGACCTGCCGGTTCCCTGCTCTCCCCTGCCCTCAACAGGCCACTTTCCCTTCAACAGGCTGGAAGGGGCAGTTCTAGCCTGTTGGAGGCAAACCAGCCTGTTGAGGGCAGGAAAAGGTCGAGTCCGAGCCGGAGTCAGAGACTGGCTCAGCGGAGGAGGTGGAAGCCGGCGGCGCCCTCCTCAGCGGCGTCCTGGACCTCCACGGACTCCACCCGGGCCCCAGGCGGACCCGTGTGCAGCCACTCGATCATCGCGTCCACCGCGGCGTCCGCCCCTTCGAGGTGCGCCTCCACAGTGCCGTCCGGGAGGTTCCGCACCCAGCCCGCGACGCCCAGGCGCTGCGCCTCCGTCCGAGCCGACCAGCGGAAGCCGACGCCCTGCACGACGCCGCTGACGAGCACGTGCCGCGCGGGCATCAGAGGACCGTCGTGCCGAACAGCCAGCCGAGCAGGTAGGTGACCGCGGCCGCCCCGAACCCGATCAGCAGCTGCCGCAGGGCGCGCTTCCCGATCGACGCCCCGGACAGGACGCCGATGACCGAGCCCGTGGCGAGCAGTGCGAGCCCGACCAGCACGGAGGCGAGGATGACGGCGGGCAGCCCGCTCATCCCGAACAGCCACGGCAGCACCGGGAT
>DATCMN010000350.1:0-10745 GCA_036563405.1 Naasia sp.
CGCAGCCTGGAGCCGTCGCCGACGTGATCGCCGACGCCGCCCGGAACGCGCTCGTCAGCGCCTGAGGCCCGGCCCACGAGAAAGCCCGAAGCCGGCTCGCGCAGGAATCGCGAGCCGGCTCGGCCCGGGCGGAAGGGGAGAACATGTCCATCGCGCAATTCCAGGTGCCGCTCGAGATCGAGCTCCTCGCGGCAGGACTCGGCGGGCTCCAAGGTGCGCTCTTCGCGGCCGCGCAGCGCGACCGCCGCATCGACGTGCTGGGCGTGATCGTCATCGGGCTCACGGTCGCGCTCGGCGGGAGCCTCCTCCGCGACATCGTGCTGGACCAGCCGCCGGTCGTCGTGTGGGTGGACTGGTACCTCCTGGTCGCCGCCGCATCCGCGCTCCTCGGCATGGCGCTGCAGCCGCTGTTCGCTCGCGGCGGCTGGCTGATCACCGCATTGGATGCGGTGGTCATGGGCGTATTCGGCGCGATAGCCGCCTCGAAGGCGCTCTCCCTGGGGGTGGGCAGCGCCGGCGCACTGGCCGTTGGGGTGGTGGGGGCGATCGGAGGCGGGGTGCTGCGCGACCTCATCCTGGATCGGCCGATCTCCGTGCTGCACGTGGGCACTCTCTACGCGGCCGCCGCGGCCGCCGGGGCGGGGGTGCTCATCGCCCTGGCCGGGGCGGGCTTCCCGATCCCCGTGGCGGGGGTCGTCTCCGCGGCGGTGACCACGGTGGTGCGTCTCGGCGCGGTGCTCTTCGGGTGGACGTTCCCGGAGCAGCGCGCGGTGCAGTGGCGACGTCGGGCGGCCCGTCGGCCCTGAACAGGTCGGTGGACCGCCCGGCCGGGGCACCCGGCTCCGGCGGGCGGCGCCTACCCCAGCGTGGCGGCGTCGATCACGAACCGGTACCGCACGTCGGACTTCAGGACCCGCTCGTACGCCTCGTTGATGGCGGAGGCGTCGATGAGCTCGGTCTCGGGGAGGATGCCGTGCTCCGCGCAGAAGTCGAGCATCTCCTGGGTCTCGCGGATCCCGCCGATGGTGGAGCCGGCGAAGGAGCGCCGGTTGGTGAAGAGGGTGAAGACCTGCACGCCGATCGGCTCCGGCGGGGCGCCGACGTTGACCAGGGTGCCGTCCAGCGTGAGCAGCTCCAGGTACGCGTTGATGTCGAGGCTGCCGGACGAGACGGTGTTGATGATGAGATCGAAGCGGTTCGCGAGCTCCTCGAACGTCGCCGGGTCGCTGGTCGCGTAGTAGGCGTCGGCGCCGAGCCGCAGCCCGTCCTCCCGCTTCGAGAGCGTCTGCGACAGCACTGTCACCTCGGCCCCCATCGCGTGCGCGATCTTGACCGCCATGTGGCCGAGCCCCCCCATCCCGACGACCGCGACCTTCGTGCCGGGGCCGGCGCCCCAGTGACGAAGCGGCGAGTAGGTCGTGATCCCGGCGCAGAGCAGCGGCGCCACCCGCGCCACATCCAGCGACTCGGGGATGCGGAGCACGAAGTCCTGATCGACGACGACCGCCTGGGAGTAGCCGCCCTGCGTGATGGTCCCGTCCGCCGGGTCGACTCCGGTGTAGGTCTGGATGTTGCCCTTCAGGCAGTACTGCTCCTCGCCGGCGAGACAGTTGACGCATTCCCGACACGAGTTCACCATGCAGCCGACCCCGACGACATCGCCCACGGCGTGCTTCGTGACCTCGGCACCCACCTCCGAGACGGTGCCGACGATCTCGTGGCCGACGACCTGCGGGTACGTGATGGGCCCCCACTCGCCGCGGACCGTGTGGATGTCCGAATGGCAGACGCCCGAGTAGGAGATCTCGATCTGCACGTCGCGCGGACCCACGTCGCGGCGTTCGATGGTCGTGGGGACGAGCGGTTCAGTGGGGGAGGGAGCCGCGTAGGCGGAGACTGTGCGCATCCGACCACCCTAGGCAAGGAGGCTGGACGGCCGGCTCTGCGGGCGCCGCTGGTGCGACCCCGGCCGGGCCGGAATGCGACGGACGCTGGCAGTCGCGAGGAGAGTGCCGGTCGCAGGCGTCTGGGAGGATCGGCCGGTGAGTCCGCGCGCCGTGATCCTGTTCGCCGCCCTCGCTCTCGCCTGGGGGATCCCGTACCTCCTCATCAAGGTCGCGGTCACCGAGCTCGACCCGGCGGTCGTGGTGTTCTGGCGGAGCCTCATCGGCGGGCTCGTGCTGCTTCCGCTCGCCCTCGCCCGGCGGCAGGTGCTCCCCGTGCTGCGCCGGTGGCGGCCGCTGCTCGCCTACACGGTGATCGAGATCGTGCTGCCCTGGTACTTCCTCAGCTCCGCCGAACAGCGCCTGCCCAGCTCGACGGCCGGCCTGCTCCTCGCCGCCGTGCCGCTCGTCGGCGTCGCCGTGGCGTTCCTGTCCGGACGGCCCGAGCGGTTCTCCGGACGCAACTGGCTCGGCGTGCTGCTCGGCATGCTCGGGGTCGCCGCGCTCGTCGGACTCGATGTCGCCGGATCGGATCTCGGCGCCGTCGCGGAGGTTGCCGTGGTGGTGGTCGGCTACGCGATCGGCCCGGCGATCCTGGTGCGCTGGATGTCCGACCTGCCCGGCACCGGCGTCGTCACCGTCTCGCTCCTCCTGGCGGCCCTCATCTACGTGCCGATCGTGCCGCTCACCGGGAGCTGGCCGACCCAGTGGCCCTCCGGCGAGGCCGTCTCGTCGGTGATCGTCCTGGGCGTGGTCTGCAGTGCGGTGGCCTTCCTCCTCATGTTCGCGCTCATCGCCGAGATCGGTCCGGTGCGCACCACGACCATCACCTATGTGAATCCCGCTGTCGCGATAGTCGCCGGCGCGCTCGTCCTGGGCGAGAGGGTGACGGTATGGACGATTCTCGGCTTCGCGCTCGTCCTCGCCGGGTCGTTCCTCGTCACGCGGAAGCGCCGCGACGCCCCGCCCGCCGGGCTCACACCGGCCGCAGTGGAGACGGCCCCGGGCTAGCGGATCAGCTCCGCAGCACCTTCTCCATCGGCCGGCCTTTGGCGAGCTCGTCGACCAGCTTGTCGAGGTAGCGGATCCTCTGCATGAGCGGATCCTCGATGGTCTCCACCCGGACACCGCAGATCATCCCGGTGATCGCGGCCACTCCCGGGTTGAGGGTGGCGCCCGCGAAGAAGTCCTCGAACGTGGTGCCGTCCGCGAGATGGCGGCGCAGCTCCGGGTCGTCGTACCCGGTGAGCCAGTGGATCACGGCGTCGACCTCGTCGCTCGTGCGGCCCTTGCGCTGCGCCTTCTCGACGTAGAGCGGGTAGACGGCGGCGAACGGGGTGCGGAAGATCCGGCTCACGGACGCCAGGGTACCGGCCCGCTCGGCGGGTGGGGTCAGCGGCCCTGGGTCTTCAGGAGGGCGTCGAGGCGCGGGTACACGCGGCGGGCGTTGCCCTCGTCCACCTGGGCGCGAGTCGCGTCGTCGAGGCCGAGCGCATCGAGGTAGCGCTTGGTGTCGTCGAAGTACTGCCCGGTCTTCGAGTCGATGCCGCGGACGGCGCCCACCATCTCCGACCCGAACAGGATGTTCTCCGTCTCGATCACCTCGAAGAGCAGGTCGATGCCCGGCTGGTGGTAGACGCACGTGTCGAAGAAGACGTTCCCCATCAGCGCCTCCTCCACTGCAGACCGCCCCAGCATGTCCGCGAGTCCGCGGAACCGGCCCCAGTGGTACGGCACAGCGCCGCCGCCGTGCGGGACCACGAAGCGGAGCCCCGGGAAGTCGGTGAACAGGTCTGCCTGCAGGAGCTGCATGAACGCCGTCGTGTCCGCGTTCAGGTAGTGCGAGCCTGTGGCGTGGAAGTTCGGGTTGGTCACGGCGGACACGTGAACCATCGCGGGCACGTCCAGCTCCACCATCGCCTCGTAGAGCGGGTACCAGCTGCGGTCGGTGAGCGGGGGAGACGTCCAGTGTCCGGCGCTCGGGTCGGGGTTGAGGTTGCAGCCCACGAAGCCGAGCTCCTCCACCGCGCGGCGGAGTTCGGGGATCGAGTCGGCCGGGTCGACACCCGGGAACTGGGGAAGCTGTGCGACGCCCACGAAGCGCTCCGGGTACAGCGCGGTCACGCGTCCGATCAAGTCGTTGCTGCGCCTCGTCCACTCGGCGCTCACGCCGGGATCGCCTTCGTGGTGGGCCATCGCCGACGCGCGCGGCGAGAAGAGCGTCACGTCGATGCCCCGCTCGTCCATCAGGCGGATCTGGCTGCTCTCGAGCGTATCCCGGAGAACGTCGTCGCCGATCTCGGGGTAGTCGGGGACCGTGTCGCCGCCCTTCCAGGCCGCCAGCTGCGCCGTCCGCCAATCGGTGTGGGCGGCGGGCGCCGTCGTGTAGTGGCCGTGGCAGTCGATGATCACGGGGGCTCCTGTCTGGCGGAGCCAACGCTATGGATCGTCGCCAAGACTGTCAACAACCGAGGAGGCGGTCGGCGGCCGCCTGATCAGTACCCGTCGGGCTTGGTGGCGAGGCCATCCAGCCAGAGGTGATCCTTCGGGTCGCGGTGCCCGCCAGTCGTGCCGACGTGCTTCGAATCGATGCGCTCGCCGTTCTTGATCACATGCACGAGCGCCATCGCATGCCCGTGGCCGAGGCCGTACTCGGTCTTCAGCCACTCGACGATGGGTCCCGCCTTGGTGTCCGGCCCGAAGTCGCGCTCGCGCGCCAGGGTCTGGAACTGCCGGGGGGTGAGCCCCGTCTTGGTCTCGATGTTGTCGAGGTAGGCCTGGAAGGACATCGCTGCTCCTCGGGGTCCGCGCGTGTGTCCATTCTGTCCGTGGGTGAACCGCACCAACCGCCGTGCACTGAAAGTGCAGTATCGTGCACGGATGGACGATAGCGCTTCCGCCCTCGCAGCAGCCATCGGCGCTCGAGTCCGCGATCTCCGGCAGGACCGGCGCTGGACTCTGGACCAGTTGGCCGAGGCGGCCGGAGTGTCGAGGCGCATGGTCGTGAACGTGGAGTAGGGGGCGGCCAATCCGAGCGTCGGCACGCTGCTGCGGCTCGCCGAGGCGCTCGGCGTCGCGCTGCCGGCCCTCGTCGCGCCCACCCGGACGGCACAGGTGCAGGTCACGCGCAGGGGCGCTGGAGCGGTGCTGTGGAGCAGTGAAGCCGGCGGTCGCGGAACCCTCCTCGCCACGAGCGATGCTCCGGATCCGATGGAACTCTGGGATTGGCGGCTCCTGCCCGGGGACAGGCACGTGAGTCGGCCCCACCAGCCCGGAACTCGGGAGCTCGTGCAGGTCCAGGGCGGGATCTTGACCATCGAGGTGGGGGACTCGGTCGTCGTCCTCGACGAGGGTGATGCCGTCGCGTTCTCCGGGGACGTGCCGCACAGCTACGCCAATGCCGGTGACGAGCCGACGCGGTTCTCCCTCGCGGTGCTCGAACCGGGCGCGGGCCGCCGGTCGCGGGCGGAGGCGGCCGATGTCTGAGCCGAACGTGCTGAAGGCTTTCCTCGACCGGGCGACCGTGGACCCAGAGGTCCTGGCTCTCCGGCCCGACTACCGGGCGCTGCTCCTCGCCGTCGAGGGCATCGTGCCCGGCCCGAGCGACGCGGCGAGCGAGGCGCTCCTCGTGACCGCGGAGGCGGCCGCACGGGCGGCGCTGGCGGACGGCCCGCTGGAGGAGCTCCCGCATGTCGCCGCCTGGCGCGACGCGTACCGGGCGTTCGGCGCGAAGCCACAGCGCACCCGGAACAGCCTCGAGGCGCTGCTGCGGCGGGCGGCCTCCGACGGGCTGCCCCGCGTGAACCGGCTCACCGACATCTACAACGCCGTCTCGGTGCTGCACCGGGTGCCGCTCGGCGGCGAGGACCTTCCCCGCTACGCCGGTCCTCCGCGCCTGATGCGCGCCACCGGAGCGGAGCCCTTCGACACGGTCGCCGCCGGCGCGGATGCCGTCGAGTCGCCGGAGCCGCGCGAGGTGGTGTGGTGCGACGACGCGGGCGT
Organism: Naasia sp.; assembly: GCA_036563405.1. Taxonomy (GTDB): domain Bacteria; phylum Actinomycetota; class Actinomycetes; order Actinomycetales; family Microbacteriaceae; genus Naasia. The sequence continues at coordinate 5,946 of DATCMN010000350.1, forward strand.
GACCTGCCGCCGCTGGAACTGGCGGCAGGGTCGCCGCACGCAGCTGCGGGACGACACGACGTCCGCACTCTTCATCTTCGACGCACTCTCGCCGATGGCGGATGCCGCGCTCGAGGCCGCCGCCGACGACCTGTTGGCCCACCTGAGTCGGCTCGGTCCGGAGCTCCGGGTCGCCCGCCGCGTCCTCCCCGGCGGCGCACGCTGATGGCCGCTCTCCCTCGCCCCGCGGTGCCACCGTGGGCGCTCGCGGTGGCCGCGATGCTCTCCGTCCAACTCGGTTCGGCGCTGTCCGTCGGACTCATCGACGAGGTGGGCCCGGCAGGCACCGCATGGCTGCGGCTCAGCATGGGCGCCGTTCTGTTCCTCCTGATCGCGCGGCCGCCGCTGCGCGGCCTGCGTCGCCGCGACCTGCCCGGCGTGCTCGGGCTCGGGGTGGCCACCGGCATGGTCACCGTCACCTTCCTGTCCGCGATCGAGCGCATCCCGCTCGGCACGGCCGTCGCCATCGAGTTCCTCGGCCCGCTCACCGTGGCGGCGCTGCGTGCGCATCGGCGCCGGGCCCTGGTCTGGCCGGCCCTCGCCCTCGGCGGGGTGGTCCTGCTGACGGAGCCATGGGCCGGTCAGGTGGATCTGCTCGGTGTCGGGTTCGCGGCGCTCGCCGCGGTCTGCTGGGCGGTCTACATCGTGCTCACCCAGCAGGTGGGGGACAGGTTCAGCGGGATCAGTGCCCTGTCCCTCACCATCCCGATCGCCGCGATCACGGCCGCTGTCGTCGGCGTCCCGCAGGCGGCGGGGTCCTTGACGATCGAGGTGCTCGTCACCGCGCTCGGGCTCGCGCTCCTGCTGCCCGTGCTGCCGTTCGCTCTCGAGATGCTCGCGCTCCGCCGGATGACCTCGACCGCGTTCGGCACGCTGATGGCGCTGGAACCCGCGTTCGGGGTGATCCTCGGCCTGCTCGTGCTGGCTCAGCAGCCGTCGCCCCTGCAGGTGGTGGGCATCATCCTCGTCGTGCTCGCGGGTGCGGCCGCACAGCGCGGCGGCCGCCGCGACAGGGACCCGGACGCGCCGGTCCCGGCGCTCGCGCAGCCTCAGCTCCTCGACTAGACCAGCACTCGGACCCCGGAGGACCGCATGTTCAGCTCCACCTTCATCTTCGAGGCGAAGGCGTTCGACGACGAGTTCCACGAGCGCAACGACGACATCGCCGAGCGCGCACGCCTGATCGACGGCTTCCTCGGCGAGGAGGAGTGGCACAACGAGGACACCGGCCTGCATGCCGAGGTCTACTACTGGAGCACGAAGGAGGCCATGACCGAGCTGATCGGCATGACCGAGCACCGTGAGGCGAAGCAGCGGCACGAGCGCTGGATCGGCCGCTACAAGGTGGTGCTCGCGGAGGTCGTGAGCACCTACGGCGATCCGGCACTCGCGGTCACTCACGCGCCCGGCGCGGCAGGCGAAGGCCCGCGGCTCACCGACTGAGGGGAAGTGCGCCGCGGACGACTAGTCCCGTCGGCGGGCCCGCCGGCGCTCGCGCCAGGACAGTGCGGCGTACGCCGCGGCGTCGCGCTCCCGCTGGGCGGCGGCCTCCTGCAGCCGCTCGGCGCGCCGCTCCCGCCATCGGTTCAGCTCCGCGGCCACGTCGCGGGTGGGAGTGATCACGGGCGGCCCGCCGAGCAGCTGCCGCCGCGCCTCGACGACCCGGGCGTTGAAGTCCTCCAGTGCCTCACGGACGCCCTGCTCGCTGCCGAGCGCATCCAGTCGGTCGTCGAGCTCGGCGTCCTCCTTGCGCAGGCTCAGCGCAGGCGGGCCGAGACCGGTCAGCCGCTCCCGCTCGATCTTCCGCCGGATCCACCAGTCGGGGTCGTGCCCGCGGGTGAGATCGGGCAGCGGCTTGCCCGCGCCCGGCAGGCCGTCGAAGTCGCAACGGCGGATCGCCTGCTGGATCCCGATCTCCACGACGCCGGCCTGCTGGTCCATCGTCATGCTGCCGGCGTCGGAGGCCTCTCCCGCCTCCTCGGCTGCGGCCGGATCCACGCGGTCCACCTGGTAGCGGGCGGCCGCGAGGCGGGAGTCGGGGCGGGGGCGCTGGGTCGTCATGGCGAGGAGGGTGTCGGGGCCTTCCACGGTAGCCGAGGCCGCATCCACGAGGCTGGACGTCGCATCAAGAACGCATCAAGACCCGCTCCTTCGCCGACCCGCCTCATTAGCGTCGCTCCTCGGATCCCGGCATCCGGGACGCGGAAAGGCGAAGAATGACGAGCTTGAGTCGGCCTCCCATCGAGACGGCGGCGAGGCGGCGCGCGCGCGGAAGCAGGCTGCGCGCCTGGCTCCTCAGCGATCTGCCGGACACCGGTGGGCTCCGGCTCGGGCCTCTCGCCCCACCGCGCCCGGCCGAGAGGAAGAGCACCTGGTGGCAGGTGATGTGCCTCACCGGTGTGGACTACTTCTCCACCCTCGGCTACCAGCCGGCGATCGCCGCGCTCGCCGTCGGCTTCCTCAGCCCGATCGCCACACTGATCCTGGTCCTCGTCACGCTGCTCGGGGCGCTGCCCGTCTACCGCCGGGTGGCGGCGGAGAGCCCGCACGGCTCCGGCTCCATCTCCATGCTCGAGCGGCTCCTCCCGAGGTGGCGCGGCAAGCTCCTCGTGCTGGTCCTGCTCGGCTTCGCCGCCACCGACTTCATGATCACCATGACCCTGTCGGCGGCCGACGCCACAGCGCACCTGATCGAGAACCCCTTGGTGCCGCGCTGGCTGGAAGGGCAGAACGTCGTCCTCACGCTGCTGCTGCTCGGCGGGCTCTCCGTCGTCTTCCTCAAGGGATTCCGCGAGGCGATCGGGGTGGCAGTCGTCGTGGTGGGCGTCTACCTGGCTCTCAACGCGATCCTCCTGGTGGTGGCGCTGGTCGAGGCGCTCACGCATCCCGTCGCGCTCGAAGCGTGGTGGGGCAACATGTGGCAGTCGCAGGGCAACCCGCTGATGGCGGTCGCGGTCGCCCTGATCGTGTTCCCGAAGCTCGCTCTGGGGCTGTCCGGCTTCGAGACCGGCGTCGCGGTGATGCCGCAGATCCGCGGGGACGCGGGCGACACCGAGGAGCGGCCCGCCGGGCGGATCCGCGGCGCGAGGCGGCTGCTCACGACGGCGGCCCTGATCATGAGCGGCTTCCTGCTCACCTCCAGCTTCACGACCGTCGTCCTCATCCCCGCCGCCCAGTTCGAGGCGGGCGGCGAGGCCAACGGACGCGCGCTCGCCTACCTGGCGCACGAATACCTCGGGGTGACCTTCGGCACGGTCTACGACGTCAGCACCATCGCGATCCTCTGGTTCGCCGGGGCATCCGCGATGGCGGGACTGCTCAACCTCGTGCCGAGGTACCTCCCGCGCTACGGCATGGCGCCGCAGTGGGCGCGCGCCAAGCGCCCGCTCGTGCTCGTCTTCGCGGTCGTCGCATTCGTCATCACGGTGATCTTCGACGCGGACGTCGACGCGCAGGGCGGCGCCTACGCGACGGGCGTGCTCGTGCTGATGACCTCCGCAGCCGTGGCGGTGACGCTGTCCGCGCGCCGGAAGGGACAGCGGGGCCGCACGGTCGGCTTCGGCGTCATCTCGGTGGTCTTCCTGTACACGACAGCCGTGAACGTGGTCGAGCGGCCGGACGGCGTGCGGATAGCCGCGGTCTTCGTCCTCGGGATCGTCGTGGTGTCCCTGCTCTCCCGCGCGCGCCGCTCCTTCGAGCTGCACGCCACCCAGGTGCGCCTCGACGGAGAGGCGCTCGCCTTCGTCGCCACCGACGAGGAGGGGCCGATCCAGATCATCGCCCACGAGCCGAAGCGCGTGACCGCCGAGGCCTATCGCAAGAAGCTGACCGCGGCGCGGGAGCTGAGCCGCATCCCCCTCCGGCACAACGTGCTGTTCCTCGAGGTGGTCGTGGACGACTCGTCGGACTTCGAGACCGACCTGGAGGTGCACGGAGTCACCCGGCACGGCTACCGGATCCTCGAGGTGCACGGCCCGAACGTGCCCAACACCATCGCCTCGGTTCTGCTGCACATCCGTGACGTCACCGGCCTGATGCCGCACGTGCACTTCCGCTGGACCGAGGGGAACCCGGTCGCCAACCTGCTCCGCTTCCTGGCGTTCGGCGAGGGCGAGATCGCGCCGGTCACGCGTGAGGTCCTCCGCGAGGCGGAGCCGGATGTCACCCGCCGGCCGTGGGTGCACGTGGCGTGACGCCGTTCAGGGGTCCAGGCGGTAGCCGAGCCCCGGCTCGGTGACGATGTGGCGGGGCGCCGCAGGGTCGGCTTCGAGCTTGCGCCGCAGCTGGGCCACATACACCCGGAGGTACTGGGGGTCGTCGTAGGACGGTCCCCACACCTGCGTCAACGCCTCCCGGTGCGGCACCAGCCGGCCGGCGCTCCGCGCGAGCACCTGCAGAAGCTTCCACTCGGTCGGTGTGAGCCGCACCTCGTCCCCGTCGCGGGTGGCACGGCCCGCCGCGAAGTCCAGGGTGAAGCCTGCCGCCTCGAAGCGCTCTACGTCGCCGGACCCGGGCGCTCGCCGCAGCAGCGCCCGCAGGCGGGCGAGCAGCTCGTCGAGCCCGAACGGCTTGACCACGTAGTCGTCCGCGCCGCCGTCGAGGGCCAGCACCTTCTGCGCGGACGAATGCCGGGCGGACAGCACGAGGACCGGGGTGGTCGTGCGCTCGCGCAGTCGCCGGAGGACGTCCTGGCCGTCGAGGTCGGGCAGACCGAGGTCGAGGATCACCCCGTCGACCGGCTGCTCGGCCGCGGTCGCAAGC
>DATCMN010000504.1:0-16098 GCA_036563405.1 Naasia sp.
CATCGCCGCCAGGGAGTCGGCGTCGACGCCGCCGATGATCTGGTGGAAGCCGTAGTCGATCGCGCAGTTGCCCGACGCCTTCTCATGCCACGCTGCGAGGCCGTCCTGCACGCGCTCCCCGTAGCGCTGCACGGCGAAGTCGATGATCGTCGTCGTCCCGCCCCACGCCGCGGCGCGCGTCCCCGTCTCGAAGGTGTCGGAGGCGTTGGTACCGCCGAACGGCAGCTCCATGTGCGTGTGCGCGTCGATCCCGCCGGGGATCACGTACTTGCCTGTCGCGTCGATCACGGTGTCGACGCTCGCAGCCAGGTCTGTCCCGAGCAGCACGCTGCCGGGAGCCAGGACCGCGACGATCGTCTCGCCGTCGACCAGCACGTCGGCTTCGCTCCGGCCCGTCGATGTGACGACGGTGCCGCCCTTCAAAAGTGTTGTCGCCATGGTGCGCTTCCTCGTCGCTACGGCTTGGGGATGGACGTGTAGGAGTCGGGCCGGCGGTCGCGGAAGAACTGCCAGTCGTTGCGGACCTGGCGGATCAGGTCGAGATCGAGGTCGCGGATCACGATCTCCTCGTTCTCGGGGCTGCCCATCTCGCCCACCCAGTTGCCGCGCGGGTCGAGGAACTGGCTGGAGCCGTAGAAGGTGACGGCCTCATCGCCGTACTCGTTGTCCTCACGGCCCACCCGGTTCGGCGCGGCCACGAAATAGCCGTTCGCGCCGGCCGCGGCCGCCTGCTCGATCTCCCACAGCCGGTTGGAGAGACCGGGTTTCGTCGCGTTCGGGTTGAACACGATCTGTGCCCCGTTGAGGCCGAGCTCCCGCCAGCCCTCCGGGAAGTGCCGGTCGTAGCAGATGTAGACGCCGATCGGCCCCACGGCGGTCGGGAAGACCGGGTAGCCGAGGTTCCCCGGGCGGAAGTAGAACTTCTCCCAGAATTTGGGAAGGTGCGGGATGTGGTGCTTGCGGTACTTGCCGAGGATCGTCCCGTCGTTGTCCACGACGACGGCGGTGTTGTAGTAGACGCCCGGCATGTCCTCCTCGTAGATGGGGAGCACCATCACGAGGTTCAGCTCCTTCGCGAGCGCCGCGAAGCGCTGCACGATCGGGCCGTCCGCCCGCTCGGCGTAGTCGTAGTACTTGGGGTCCTCGGTGATCCCGAAGTACGGGCCGTAGAAGAGCTCCTGGAAGCAGATCACCTGGGCGCCCTGCGCGGCGGCCTCCCGGGCGAACCCCTCGTGCTTGTCGAGCATCGACTCCTTGTCGCCGGTCCAGGTGGTCTGGGTGATGGCGGCGCGAACGACTGTCACAGGGTTTCCTCTCGGTTGGAGCGTGCTGCCCCTCCCGGAGGACGGGTGGACCGCCTCCGGGTGAGGGCCATTATTCGGACGCACTGTTTCCCGCTCGTTTCGGGTTGTGTCCGGGATGTGAACGCGAAGGGGATCACGTCAGGGCCTCGGCGAGCGCCGCCTCGACGTGGATGCGGGTGGTCGGGAAGACCGGAACCGGGGAGTCGTCCTGATCGATGAGGAGCTCGATCTCGGTGCAGCCGAGGATCACGCCCTCCGCGCCACGATCGGCGAGCCGTTCGATGATGCGGACGTATTCGCGGCGGGAGGTGTCCGACACGATCCCGGCGCACAGCTCGTCGTAGATGATCCGGTGCACTGTCGCGCGGTCGTCCGCGTCGGGGATCAGGACCTCGAGCCCCGCGGCCTCCAGGCGCTCGCGGTAGAACGCCTTCTCCATGGTGAACGCCGTGCCGAGCAGGCCGACCGCACGGACGCCGGCGCTGGTCACGGCTCCAGCCGTCGCATCGATCAGGTTGAGCAGCGGGACCGTGGTGGCGCGCGCGACGTCGTCGGCGACGAGGTGCATCGTGTTGGTGCAGAGCAGCAGCAGCTCGGCCCCCGCGCCCTCCAGCCGGCGGGCCTCCTCGGCCAGGAGCGCCGCTGCCGCATCCCAGTCGCCCGCGACCTGCATCCGCTCGACCTCGGCGAAGTCGACCGAGGAGAGGACGAGGCGGGCGGAGGCGAGACCGCCGACGCGATCGCGGACGCCCTCGTTGAGGAGCCTGTAGTACTCGGCGGTGCTCTCCCAGCTCATGCCCCCGAGCAGGCCGATCATCCTCATGAACGGATGCTAGGGCGCGACCCGCGTTCGCGCACCCGTTCGGCGCTCCCCGTCGTGCCGAGCACCTCGCGGCGCGCGTGCCGGAGCGGGCGTCTAGGCTGTCTGCAGACCCCCGAGCCCGCTCTGGCCCGGTGCGTCGGCTCGAACTGCGGGCCGGCAGGTCAGCAGAGAGTCCCGCGGCGACGACGCCGCCGTCCGATGCCGTCTGCCCTCCGGAGCCTCCCGTGCCGCGTCTCCCCTTCGCCCTTCCCGCCGTCGCCCTCGCCGGCCTCCTCCTCGCGGGCTGCGCACCTGCCGCAGCCGCTCCCCCGACAGTCGGACCGGGCACCGTCGAGGTCGACAACTGCGGCACCGAGGTCGCGTTCCGCGCTGCGCCCGAGCGGGTGGTGACCATCAAGTCCACCGCGACCGAGATGCTCCTCGCGCTCGGCGTCGGCGACAGGATCGTCGGAACCGCGTTCCCCGACGGGCCTCTGCCGGACGACCTCGCCGACGCCGGCGCCGACCTGCCGCTGCTCGCCGAGAAGGTGCCCTCCGAGGAGGCGGTCCTCGAACTCGAGCCGGACCTCGTCTACGCCGGCTGGGAGTCCAACCTCACCGCGGAGGGAGCCGGCGAGCGCGACGAGCTGCAGGCGCTCGGCGTGGCGACCTACGTCTCCCCCGCCGCCTGCAAGGAGCCGGGATACCAGCCGCAGCGGCTCACCTGGGACGGCGTGTTCGCGGAGATCCGCGAGATGGGCGAGATCTTCCGTGTCGAGGACACCGCCGAGGCCGTCATCGACAGGCAGCAGCAGGCGATCGACGGGATAGTCCCTGACACCCGGGGCCTCAGCGCGCTCTGGTTCTCCTCCGGCAGCGACACCCCGTACGTCGGCGCGGGCATCGGCAACCCGCAGCTGATCCTCGACACTCTCGGCCTCGAGAACATCGCAGGCGACGTCGAGGACACCTGGACCTCCCTCGGCTGGGAGTCGGTCGTCGCCGCAGACCCGGACGTGATCGTCCTCGTCGACTCGTCGTGGAACTCGGCGGAGCAGAAGATCGAGCGGCTCCGCTCGGATCCCGTGACCGCGGGGCTCTCGGCCGTCCGCGGCGACCGCTACCTGATCGTGCCCTTCGCGGCGAGCGAGGCCGGGGTCCGCAGCGCGGATGCCGCGGTCGACCTCGCGGAGCAGCTCGCCGACCTCCCGTGACCGCATCCGACCGTCCGCTCGCCTGGACCGGCCTCCGCGGCATCCGGTCCTCGCGGCTGACGGTTCCCACCGTGACCGCCGTCGGCCTGGCGGCGCTGGTCGCGTCCGTGGCCGCGGCTGTCACCATCGGGGCGGTCGACTTGAGCGTGGACGACGTCTGGCGGACCGTCGCCGCGCACCTCGGCCTGGGCGTCTCGCCGCTCGCTCCGCTGCAGGACGGGATCGTCTGGGAGCTGCGGCTGCCGCGCGTGCTCACCGCGGCGGCCGTCGGAGCCGGCCTCGCGCTCAGCGGCGCCGTGATGCAGGCCGTCACGCGGAATCCTCTGGCCGACCCCTACCTGCTGGGCCTCTCCTCCGGCGCGTCCCTCGGCGCCGTCGCCGTGCTGCTGCTCGGGGTGGGACTCCTGCTGCCTGTCGCGGCGTTCGGGGGCGCGCTGGCGGCTCTGCTCGCCGCCCTCGCGCTGGCCCGCGCCGCCGGCCCGATCACCCCGTCCCGGACAGTCCTCGCCGGGGTCGCCGTGTCGTCCCTCGCGGCGGCGCTCACGAGCCTCGTGATCTTCTGGACGGCCACCGGGGACGCGTTCCGCGAGATCCTCGGCTGGCTGCTCGGGTCCCTCGCCGGCGCCCGGTGGCCCGCCGTCGCCATCGCGGTGGGTGCCCTCGTCGTCGTCGGCATCCCTCTGCTCGCGGGCGGCCGCGTCCTCGACGCCTTCGCCTTCGGGGACACCTCCGCCGCCGCGCTCGGCGTCGATGTGGCGCGGACCCGCTCTGTCCTGCTCGGCGGCACCGCCCTCCTCACCGGGGCGATGGTGTCGGTGAGCGGCGCGATCGGCTTCGTCGGGCTGGTGCTCCCCCACGCTGTCCGTCTCCTCACGGGGCCCGGCCACCGGACCCTGCTGCCGCTGTCCGCCCTCACCGGCGCGATCTTCCTGATCTGGGCGGACACCGCGGCACGCTCCCTGTTCGACCCGCGGGAGCTGCCCGTGGGCGTCGTCACCGCGATCCTCGGCGCGCCGGTGTTCGCCCTCCTCCTCGCGCGGCGGCGATGACGCGGGTGTCCGATCGGACGGGCGTTCCGGGTCCCGTGGCGGGGATGACGGCCGACCGGGTCCGGGTGGAAGCCGGCGGCAGGCTTCTCGTGGACGGCGTCGCGGTCGACGCCCCATCCGGCACGCTGACGGCGGTGATCGGCCCGAACGGCGCCGGCAAGTCGACGCTCCTCCGCGCGCTCGCCGGCGTCGAGCGCCCGGCTGACGGAGAGGTGCGCTACGGCGCGGCGGAGGCGTACGGGCTGCGGCGCCGCGAGCGGGCGAAGCTCGCGGCGCTGGTCGAGCAGGATGCGACCACGGAGCTCGACCTGACGGTCGCGGACGCAGTGGCCCTCGGCCGGCTGCCGCACGAAGGGCTGTGGGGAGCGGGCGAGGATCGGGACGAGATCGTCGCCGCGAGCCTCGACGCTGTCGGCGCGCGCGACCTCGCGGCGCGGAGCATGCCCACCCTGTCCGGCGGGGAGCGGCAGCGTGTGCTCATCGCGAAGGCCCTCGCCCAGCGGACGCCGCTGCTGCTCCTCGACGAGCCCACCAACCACCTCGACGTGAGTGCCCAGCTGACGACGCTCCGTCTCCTCCGCCGAGTCGCCCGGGAAGGGGCGACGGTGCTCGCCGCGCTGCACGACCTGGGCCTCGCCGCCGCGTACGCGGACCGGGTGATCGTGCTGGACGGCGGCCGCGTGGTGGCAGCCGGCGGGACGCTCGACACGCTCACGCCCGCCCTGATGTCGCGGGTGTACGGGGTCGACGCCGAGCTGCTGGCGCACCCGCGGACGGGGCGCCCGGTGCTGGCCGTCGACCTTCCGGAGGGGGCGGCCGAGGACTGAGGCTTCGGAATCATCGCCTCCGAGGTGCTCGGGGCCGGGATACCGTCCTCTCGCTCACGTGCGCCCGAAGTTCTTCCGTCGAGAAAGACGCAGGGAGGATGAGTCTGCGCCGCCCGAGTGCCCGCTCGGCCGCGACTTTTCCTGCCCTCAACAGGCTGGATTCCCGTCAACAGGCCAGAACTGGGCTTTTCAGCCTGTTGAAGGGAAAGCGGCCTGTTGAGGGCGAGTGAACGCGCGTCCTACCCTCCGTCAGCAGGCATTCCTCTCGCTCAGCACGCAGAAACGCCCGACACCGGCCGTCCGGGCCCGTTTCTGCCTGCTGAGCGAGGGAGATCTGCCTGCTGAGGGAGGGCGGTCAGGCGATGAGGACGCGGACGCTGCTGCGGACCTTGGCCGGGAGGATCGAGTAGGTGACGCGGAGGTCCTGGCCGGGCTCCAGGCTCCAGTCGGTGCCCAGCAGCACCCGCAGCAGCGCGACGATCACCGCGTCGGTCGCCGGTTCGCCCGGGCACCGGTGGTCCTCGAGGTAGTCGCCGCCGCCCTGCGCCACGATGTGCCGCGGGTTCTCGCCATCCTCGGTGAAGCGCTGGGGCCGGAACCGCTGCGGGTCCCGCCACAGGCGCGCGTCGTGGTTGGTGCCGTGGATGTCGAGGATCGCCCAGTCCCGCTCCCTGAACCGGTGGCCGTGCCAGTCGAACTGATGCCGCACCCGGCCGGCGATCACCGGGAAGAACGGGGTCCTGCGACGGACCTCGTCCGCGAAGGCGGTCAGCTCGGCCGGGTCGCCGTCGCGGAGCAGCCGGGCCTGGAGCGGCCGCCGGGCCAGCGCGAGGGCGGCGAACTCGAGGAAGCGGACCAGGGCGACGGTGGGCCGCAGCAGGTTGAGCAGCTCCACCGCGGCGACGGACGGCTCCAGCTGCCGGCCGTCCTCGTCCCGCCATGCGGCGAGCGCCGCCAGCGGCGTGGCGGGCGTGCCCACCGTGCCGGGCGCTCCCGACCGCGCGTCGCGGATCAGCCCGACCGCCCACTGCTCGGTGCGATGCCGGCCGAGGCGCGCCGCCCAGTTCACCGGACCGAACGAGCCGGCCCGCTCCACCATCTGGGACAACTCCTCCGTGCGGTCACGGAACACGTCCTCCGGCTGCTCCGGGATGCCTGCCCAGCGGAACACCGCGCGCGACAGGATGGGCGCGAGCTCGTCGTGCAGGCTGACGGCGGGCCCGCCGGACCACCGGCGAACTGCGGCCGAGAACTCCCGCTCGAAGGCGGCGGCCAGTCCCGCCTCCTCGCCGCCCTGCAGGAGCGCAAGGAAGCCGGACTTGCGCAGCCGGTGCGGGGCGCCCTCCAGCGTCTGGACGCTGTCCTCGTCCTGCAGCAGGTGGAAGGTGCTCGCCGGCATCGCGCCCGACCTGTCGAAGCGCCCGCCCTCGTAGAAGATCCGGGTCGCCTCGCCGCCGCGCATCAGCACGACCGGCCGTCCCATCAGACGGGTCCGCACCGCGTCCGTGCCCATCCGGTCGCAGACCCGGGAGATGTAGTGGTAGCCGTCCGCGATGAAGGCGAGAGAGCTGTCGGGGTTGGCCAGTCGGGGGATCATGCCCTGCCTCCCGGAGGCGGCGGGGCGGTGCTGCCGCGCACCACGAGGTCGAACGGCATGGTCAGATTCCCCTCCACGTCCCGCTCGCTCCTTCTCGGCTCGAGCTCCGCCATGATCAGCTCGACGGCCTGCCGCCCCTGGTCGGACGGGTACTGCGCGATGGTGGTCAGCTCGAACAGCGCGGCCATCTCGTGGTCGTCGAAGCCGACCACCGACAGGTCCTCCGGCACCCGGAGGCCGAGCTCGCGGGCGGCGACTATCGCCCCGATCGCCATCTCGTCGGACGCGGCGAAGATCGCGGTGGGCCGATCCGGGCGGGTCAGCAGCCGCAGTGCGGCATCGTGCCCGCCGCGACCGGTGAAGTCGCCGGCCTCGACGAGCGACCTGTCGGGCGCGACCCCGGCCTCCCGCAGCGCCTTCTCGTAGCCCACCCGCCGGTTCCGGGGCAGGTGGAAGTCGTACTCGCCGGGGCCGCCGGCGATGTGCCCGATGCGGCGGTGGCCGAGCGCCGTGAGGTGCGAGGTCACCGCATAGGACGCGGCAACGTCGTCGACGCTGAGGGTGTGCAGTCCCGGGATCGGGCCGCCGACGCAGACTATCGGCCGGCCCATCTGGTGCATGCGCCGCACCTCCGCCGGCGTCACCTCGAGGCTGACGGCGAGCATCGCGTCGACCCGCTTCCGGAAGAGCAGTTGCTCGAAGAAGCTCCGCCGCTCGCCGCCCGCGCCGCCCAGGTTGTAGAGGGTCAGGTCGTATCCGCGCGCGATGAGGGCCGACTGGGCGCCCTCGATCACGGCGCCGTAGAACCAGCTGCCGAGGAACGGGATGATCACGCCGACCGCCCTGCTCCGCCCGGAGGCGAGGCTGGAGGCGTCGGAGGAGACGACGTAGCCGAGGTCGCGGGCGGCGCCGTGCACGCGGGCGCGCGTCGCATCGGAGACGGCGCCCCGTCCGCTCAGCGCCCGCGACACCGTGGCGGAGGAGACCCCTGCCACGCGCGCAACGTCTTCGATGCCCACCACGACGGAACCTCCGGCCGGAATGCTACTCCGCCGCGCTCCCTCCCGAGGGCCGCGCGGTCGCCGACGGATCGGACAGCACCAGCTCGAGGAGGGCGCCCCGCAGGCCGGGCTCCAGCTCGAGTCCTTCCAGGCGGGCGGCCGCCTCCGCGGCAGACGACGCACCCGCGACGGCGCGATGGGCGTCCTCCTTCGCGGCGAACGTCGTCTGCGCACGCTCGAGGAGCTCGAACACGCGCTGCACGATCCCGCTCCACCCGGCCGGCTCGAGCGACCGGACCTCCAGCGTCCGGGCCACCCCGGGAGGGGCGGCCGGCAGTTCGAAGCTCGCTCCGGCCTCGGCGGCCACGGCTCGAAGGTCGTCGCCGTCCGCAGCGGCGACGCTGTCGGCCGTCGCACCGAGCAGGGTCACCCGCCAGGAGCGCGCCTCCGGAAGCGCGTCGGTCGCCCCGTCGGCGGCACCGATGGTGAGCGTCCTGTCCGCTTCCGACCAGGAGATCCGCGTCCGCGCCCACACCCCGGGGTCCCGCCCGTCGCCCTCGCCGGACTCCTCCTCCAGCACGAAGGAGCCGTCCGCGCCTGGCGCGACGAGGAGCTCGAGCGCGTCCGGTTGCGCCGTCCCGTTGCCGGGGAGCGCCGCCGCGTCGAGCGGCAGGATCCCGCCCGCCCGCAGCAGCACGGGCATGCCGTCGAGCCCGCGGTGCAGCCGCACCTCCCGGCCGCCCGCGTAGACGACGCCCGTGAGGATGTCGGTCCAGCGTCCCCGCGGCAGCCAGGCGCGGGCGCTGCCGAGCAGCAGGACCGGGTCCTGCGGCGTGGTGATGGGGGCGACGAGCAGCTCGGTCCCGAACGCGTACTGGTTCGGCACGCGGTACGCCTCGGGGGCTTCGGGGTGGTCCCAGTAGACCGGCCGGACCAGCGGCTCCCCCTCGAGCGCGGACCGCGCGTTCATGGTGTGCAGGTAGGGCACCAGCCGGTGGCGCAGCCGCAGGAAGCGCACCATCGACGCCTCGGCCTCCGGGCCGAACGTCCACGGCTCCTTGCGGATGAACGAATCCGAGCTCGAGTGCAGCCGGTTGATCGGCGAGAACGCGCCGAACTGCACCCAGCGGGCGGCGAGGGCGTCGTCCTTGCGGCCGAACAGGTGGCCGCCGATGTCGTGGCTCCACCACCCGTAGCCGATGTTCGACGCTGTCGCGGTGAAGTACGGCTGGAAGTCGAGCGACTCCCAGGAGATGACGGCGTCGCCGGAGAACCCGACCGGGTAGCGCTGGCTGCCGGGGCCTGCATAGCGGGAGAAGGTGAGGGGGCGGCGGCCGCCCTGCGCACTGTCGAGGAAGTGGAAGTGGTTGAGCAGCCAGAGCGGGTCGACGCCGGGCAGCCGGGAGTGCCCGCCCTGCTGCCAGTCCAGCCACCAGAAGTCGACTCCCTGCTCCTCGAGGGGACGGTGCACGAGGTCGAAGTACGCGTCCACGAAGGCGGGGTCGGTGAGGTCGAACGGCGCGGGCTCGTCCTCGTCGAGGCCGAGCGCCGCGGCGACGGCCGGGTAGGCGTCCTCGTAGGGGCGGATCCCGTCCGCCGGGTGCACGTTGAGGGTCACCCGGAGGCCGCGCTCGTGCAGCTTCCGGAGGAACTCGGCCGGGTCGGGGAACAGGTCGCGGTTCCAGGTGTAGCCGGTCCAGCCGCTGCCGTGCCGGGGATCCACGTCGGTGACGTGCCAGTCCATGTCGATGACGCCCACGGAGAAGGGCAGGCCGCGCCGGTCGAACTCGTCGAGGAGGCCGAGGTAGCCCTCGGCCGAGTACGCGTGGTACCGGCTCCACCAGTTGCCGAGTGCCCAGCGCGGCAGCAGCGGCGGCTTCCCGGACACGCGGAAGAGGTCGCGCACCGCGCCCGCGTAGTCGTGCCCGTGGGCGAAGACGTACAGATCGCGGGTGCCCGGCAGCCGTGACGCGGGCATACCGTCCTCGCCGAACACGAACGAGTCGGAGTCGTCGAGCACCGCGATGCCGTTGCGAGAGACGACACCGGCCCCGAGCTCGGCCGCCCCGTCGGCGTTGTCGAGGGTGCGTGCCGTGCCGCCCTCCGTCTCGGGCTCCTCGCCGAAGCGCCAGACGCTGTGATAGTTCGTCACTCCCCCGCGGACCTGCACGCTCAGCCCGGCAGGGTCGAACGGCCCGCCGTCGTAGGACAGCTCCAGCCGCGTCGTCTGGAGGTGGAGGTGCCCGGCGCGCTCCTGCACCCGGAACTCGGGCACCTCGTGGCGACGGTGCACGGCGAACGTGCTGGCCCGGTCCTCGAAGCAGCCCGTCTCCGACCATTCGATCCGGATCAGAGCCTCGGTCAGCACCGTGATCCGGTGGCGATCGCCCTGCACGACGGCCCGCGGATCCGCCACCGGGGCCCAGTCCGTCCCGTATCGGCTGCTCATCCGCTCTCCTCAGGGGTGCTGTACGCCCGGCAGCTGCCACGCCCCGAAGGCGGGGCCGTCAGTCCGAACGCGGCCGGCCTCGATGGTGATGTCGCCGACGAGCGCAGTCCCCTCCACCGCTAGGTCGAAGGTCACTGCAGCCCGCGTGGCGATGACAAGCACACTCTCGTCGGCGTGTTCCCGGATGAAGGCGAGCGCGTCCGATTCGACGTGCAGCCAACGCATTCCTCCGTCGTTGAGCGCGATGTGCGAGCGGCGCAAAGCGATGAGCGAGGTGTACATGTCGATCGTCGATGCCGCATCGACCACCCGCCCCCACGGGATCGGCCGTCTCGCGTGCTCGCCGTCGTCCCCGGTGAGCGCGAACTCGTCGCCGGCGAATACCACCGGTATCCCGGGAAGGGTCATCGAGAGTCCGACGGCGGTCGGAAGAGTATCCACGTGGGCGAAGCCGGCGAATCGTGCTGTGTCGTGGGTGTCGAGTGCGTTCATGGTGTGCAGCCGCACGCGCCAGGGCACGTGCGCCGTGAACCGCACGTTCGCTTCGTGGACGCCGTGACCGTCGACGGCCGGAATGCCCGCATACGGGATTCCGAAGAACCACGGTGTTTCGGGCCGGTGCGCCAGCCAGCCCCAAATGGGACGGGTGAAACTGGCGTAGGTCATCTGACCGTGCCACCCGTCGCCCTGGAAGTCCTCCGCCGTGTCATTGGTGGACTCGGCGAGCAGGAGGGTGTCCGGGTTCACCTCGATCATGGTCCGGCGCAGCGTGCGTCGAACGTCCGCATTGAGGTCGTCGGCACCATGGCGACCGGTCATGTTGGCGACGTCGATGCGCCATCCGTCGAGCCCGTACGGCTCAGCCAGCCACTTCGCGACTACGGACTCCGAGCCTTCGATGACGCGACCGCGGAGTTCTCTCGACTTCCAGTCGAGCTTGGGCAGGCTCTGCACCCCCAGCCAGGAGACGTAGTTGGTCTGCTCGTCGTCGAGCCAGTAGTAGAACTCGCTCTCCGGCGCATCAGGTCGACCGCGAGACGACGTGAACCATTCGTGCGAGTCGCCGGTGTGGTTCGTCGTCAAGTCCCCCAGAACGCGGAAGCCGCGTTCGTGAGCCGCCGTGACGAGGCGCTGCAGCGCGGCATCGCCCCCGAGCAGTTCGTCCACGTGGTCGAATGACCATGCGTCGTATCTGTGATTGGACCGGGCGGGGAAGAACGGGGTCAGGTAGATCAGGTCGACCCCGAGGCGTTCCAAGTGGTCGAGGTGGTCGATGACCCCGTCGAGGTCGCCGCCGTAGAGCTGCGCCCCAGTGTCAGGCCCACTGTGGATGGGCTCGTCGTCCCAGTTCGCGAGGACGGCCCACGGCGGGGTGTGACGCGACGCGGCTCTGTCTGAACGGGCGAAGCGGTCCGGAAAGATCTGGTACATCACACTCGAGCGTCCCCATGCCGGCGGGGCCGGATACGCGACGAGCCGGAAGTCGTCGGCGTCGGAGCTTTCGCCGACGTGCGACCCCATGGCGTCCAGCCACTCGTGCGACCCGTCCGCGCGCACGATGAGGAAGCGGTATCCGATCTGCGGATTGCTCATCAGCACGTCGGCTTCCCACCAGGACCAGCCGTCGCGCACGCCGAGATGGGCGCCGTTACTCCAGCGGGGCTCATGGTCCGGATCCGAACGGACGGTCACCGACTTCACGGCCCCGAACTCCGCCGGGATGCGCACCCGGACCTGGACGACGCTCCCGATGCTCGGCGCGTCATCGGAGACGTAGAGCGGGCTGCCGTCGTGGTGCGGTCGCGCGCCGATCACTTGACCGATCCCGCGGTCAGCCCGCTGACGATGTAGCGCTGGAGGAAGAGGAACAGCAGCATGACCGGGATCGCCGCTAGGACCGCGCCCGCCGAGAACAGCGTCCAGTTCTTGCTGGTCTCGTCCGAGACGAAGTTGTAGAGCCCCACTGCGAGCGTCTGCGCCGACGGCTCGGTCAGCACCACGCTCGCGATGACGAACTCGCTAGTGGTGCCCACGAACGACAAGAGTCCGACGACCGCGAGGATCGGCGAGACCAGCCGCAGGATGATGCCGAAGAAGATCTGGGCATGACTCGCGCCGTCGAGCTTCGCGGCTTCGTCGATGGACACCGGAACCGTGTTGAAGAAGCCGTACATGAGATAGGTGTTCACTCCCAGCGCACCGCCGAGATACACGAGAATGAGCCCGAGCTGGCTGCCGAGACCGATGACCGGGAAGATGTCGCCGATCGCCGACAGCAGCAGGAAGATCGCGACGACGCCGAGCAGCTGCGGGAACATCTGCACGAGCAGCAGCGAGAGCAGCCCAACGCGACGACCGGTGAAGCGCATTCGCGAGAACGCATAGGCCGCGAGCGCCCCGAGGAACACGGTGCCGGCAGCGGCCACCAGGCCGATGAACATGGTGTTGGCGAACCAGGCTGCAAAAGGCTGGCGGGGCAGGTTGAACAGCTGGATGTAGTTCGAGAAGTCCAGCCGGCTGAAGAGCTGGTTGGAGCCGACGAGCGTGCCGTTGGGGTTGAGCGACGCGGACAGCACGTACAGCAGCGGGAAGGCCGCGAAGGCGATGGTCGCAACGCCCACGAGGTGACGCCAACCGGTCGCGCGGAACCAGCGACCAGGGCTCTGCCTGCGCTTCGGCAGAGTGCGTGCGAGTGTCTCCGATGTCATCAGTTCAGGTCCTCCAGAGCCCGCGTCCGACGGAATCCGATCGCCGAGACCGTCGCGACGATGATGAAGATGAGGATGGCGAACGCGCTCGCCAGTCCGAAGTCACGACCGGTGCCCTGTCCGAACGCCACCTTGTACACCAGGGTGATCAGGAGGTCGGTCGCGCCGGCATCGACCCCTGCGGCCGGGTTGCGGGGCCCTCCCCCGGTGAGCATGTAGATGACGTTGAAGTTGTTGAAGTTGAAGGCGAACGACGAGATCAGCAGGGGCGCCACCGACACCAGCAGCAGGGGGAACTTGATGAGGCGGAAGATCCCCCACGCCTTCGCGCCATCGACGGCAGCAGCATCGAGCAACTCATCGGGAATCGCCTGTAGTGCACCGGTGCAGATGAGGAACATGTAGGGGAAGCCCAGCCACAGGTTCACCAACAGCACGCTGAACTTCGCGAGCCAGGGATCGACGAGCCACGGGATGTCGGCACCACCGAACATCACTCGATTCACGAATCCGAAGTCCTGGTTGAGCAGGCCCAGCCAGACGAGTCCAGAAAGGAAGCCCGGAAAGGCGTACGGCAGAATGATCACGGTGCGGTAGAACCTGCGGCCCTTCATCCGCCAGTCGTTGAAGACGATGGCGAGGAAGAGGCCCAGGGCGAAAGTGAGCGCCACGGACAGGATCGCGAAGGCGAACGTCCAGACGATCACGCCGAGCAGAGGTGCGCGGATGTCCTCCTCGCCGAATGCGCGGGCGAAGTTCTCGAACCCGACGTCGATCTTCCAGCCGGGCTGGATGACACTGCCGTCCTCCGTCTCGTACTGGCCGTTGCCGAGGTCCCGGAAAACATCCCCGCTCGAGGACGTGAACGTATCGGCGTCCTCGTCGTAAGTCAGATCCGACACGTAGAGGTACGCCGAGCTGCCATCCGGGGTCCGGAGGTGCCCCTCATTGGGATCCTCGCTGAGAGGCACGGACATCGAGACGATCTCGGTCTGCCGCGATAAGAGGTCCCGGAACGTCAGGGTCGTGTAGCCGTCGACGGAGTCGGCTTTGCCAGTCGAGCTGGTTCCGTAGTCGTCGACGGCCTGGAGCGGCCGATCCTCGCCGCCCATGCTCACCTGCCCCTCTGGATCGGTGACGAGGAAGCTGATCTGGCCGAGCTGCTCGAGCACCGTCAGCTGGTAGGTGGGCGACTCCGGCACCCGCTTCTGCGAATTGACGAAGATCGACTCGATCGCATCCTCTTTGGTGCTGTTGTGACCGTCGCCGTAGTTGGTGAACGCTATGTATCCGCTGTAGGCCACGACGAAGATCTGGAACACCAGGAGGAACAGGAGTCCCGGCGCCAGATACTTCGCAGGAAGCAGCCCAGGCACCAGGTAGATCACATTGAGGAGGATCGTCACTGCGGCCGCGATAGCGGCGACCGGCCAGGCCTGCTGCATCACCAGCACGAAGATTGCGAACACGGCGAGGGCGTCGAGCACGCCGAGCAGCACGATCTTGATGACCAGGCTGCGCAGGCTGAACCCGCCTCGACCCGTGGCGAGGATGTTGGTCACGTGGACTCCTATGCGCGGCGCGACGACGGCGTGGCGGCTCTGGGGCTCCCGCGCTGCCGCGGGAGCCCCAGAGCAGGGATCAGCCGGCGATCTTCTCCTGGATGCTGGCGACCATGGCACGCCACAGCTCGACCGGGTCACCCTGGTTGTTGATGATCGCGACCTGTGCTGCGCCCCAGTCGGCCCATACGGCGTCCATAGCGGGCACGTTGGGCATCGGTACGCCTTCCGCACCGACGGCTCCGAACGCCGCGACGTCGGGGTCGGACTGCGCCGCCTCGAAGGCACTGAGCAGCGCGGGCGCGCGACCGCCCACCTCGTACAGGGCGGTCTGCACCTCCTCCGTGCCGACGTAGTTCACCAGGAACTCGTTCGCCGCGAGCTTGTTCTCGCTCTCCGAGCTGATGAAGAAGCCCTGCACGCCCACGAAGGGGGTCGCCACCTCGGGACCGGTGGCCGGGATGGGGTCGATCGAGTAGTTGATGCCCGCCTCGGCCGCGGAGGGCACGTTCCACGGGCCGGTGAGGAAGTACGGGGACTTCCCCGCGTTGAACTCCTCCTTGGCGATGTCGCCCGAGATGTTGGTGTTGAGGACGCCGGCGGCTCCCCACTCGGCCAGCTTCTGGGCGAATGCCTCCCCGCCCGGGTTGCCGAGCTCGAGCTTCGAGGCGTCGTACGTTCCTTCCGCGTCGAGGCCGAACACCGGGGCACCCATCGATGCCTGGAGCGGATACAGGTGGTACGGATCGGAGGCAGCCGGGTCGAGGCCGACGAGGAAGGGGTAGACGGCGGCGCCGGAGGCCACGGCTGCCTGACCCGTCGCAATGGCCTCGTCGAAGGTGGCCGGTGCCGTCGGGGCGAGGTCGGTGTTGCGCAGCAGAGCGATGTTCTCCACGGAGTACGGCAGGCCGTAGGTCTGCCCCTCGTAACTCATCGCCTGGATCGCGACCTCCTGGAAGTCGCCCGCCTTGTCGCCGAGCTCGAGCGGCGCCACGACGCCGTTCTGCACGAGCTTGCCGAGCCAGTCGTGCGCGCCGACCACGATGTCGGGGCCCTCGCCCGTCGGAGCCTGCGTGATGAAGTCGTCGCGGATGTCGCCGAACTCCTTCGTCACGAGTTCGATGCCGATGCCCTGGTCCTCCTCGAACTGAGCCACGAACTCCTCGAGCACCGCCGAGCGGTCGGCGTCCACCCAGACGGTGAGTGCGCCGGTGTTCTCATCGCCCCCGCCACCGCCGTTCCCGCCGCCCCCGTTGTCCGACGTCGCACACCCCGCGAGTGTGAGAAGCGCGACGGACGCCACGGCCCCTGAAGCCAGAATGCTGCGTGTCACCCTCATTGGTGCTCTCGCCTTTCGTGTTGCGCGGCCGCTCTGCCGCTCCCGCAGACGCTGACGGGATCGCCGTCAGCTTTGAGGGCCGCTGTGATGTCGCCTGCGGAACTGCAAGCGCTTCCATTCTTACCGCCCCATCGCGCTCTTGCCAAGGAAGAGGGGGCGCGACACTCCGTCGTTCCGCCCGAAATGCTCGGACCCACGTGCCGCTCGCCGCCTGTTCGGAGCTGTAAACGCTTGCAGACGGGAGAC
>DATCMN010000509.1:0-1924 GCA_036563405.1 Naasia sp.
GACCTTTGCCGTCAGGCGGGACTCGAAGGCGACGCTGCGGCACGAACGCACCGGCGTGCGGTTGCGGTTCTGCCGGAGCGTTGCGGACCGCTCAGCGGCGGGTGTCGCCGCCGCGACCGCGCTTGTCGGTCTGCACGTCCGGGTCCACCTTGTCGGCGCGCTGCAGCTTCTCGTCGACCTTGCTGCGAAGCCCTTCCGCGTCGGACGCCCGCTGCTCGCTCTCCTTGCGGAGCCGCTCCGCCTCGATGCGGGCCCGCTCGGCGTCGGCTTCCGCCTTCTTCGCGTTCGCCTGCGTCTGCAGGGCCTCCGCCTCTCGCTCCTGCGCTGTGGCCTTCGCCTCCTGCGCCTGCGTGCGGAGTTCGGACGCCTTCCGTCGGTTCGCCTCGGCGTGCGCGGCGGAGCGCCGACGCATGAGGAGCACGGCCACCACGATCACCGCGATCACGATGATCGCGACGATCACCCAGATCACCCAGCTGTTGTCCACGGCTACCCTCGTTTCTCCCCCGGGCACAACGATCCGCCGGACCCGAGCAGTGCTCAACACCTTGACAGCGCGCCCATGGGCGGCGGGCGCTTCAGCGCTGCAGGAACGCGAGCACGGCGAGCACCCGCCGATGCTCGGTGCCGGAGTCCTCGAGACCGAGCTTCGAGAAGATCGCGGTGACGTTCTTCTCGACGGCCCCCGTGCCGATCACGAGCGAGTCGGCGATCGCCTGATTGGTGCGCCCCTCGGCCATGAGCGCCAGCACGTCCCGCTCGCGGGGAGTGAGCGACGCGAGCGGGTCCTTCCGCCGCGCGAGCAGCTCCCCCACCACCATCGGGTCGAGCACGGTCCCCCCGGCTGCGACCCGCTCGACTGCCTCGCGCAGCTCGTCGAGGGAGGCGACGCGGTCCTTCAGCAGGTAGCCGACACCGCCGGCTCCGCCCTCCAGGAGCTCCCGGGCGTAGACCGCCTCGACGTACTGGCTGAGCAGCAGGATGCCAACTCCCGGATGCCCGCCGCGCAGCGCGAGCGCCGCCCGGACGCCCTCGTCGCGGAAGGTGGGCGGCATCCGGACGTCGAGCACCACCACGTCCGGCCGCTCGGATGCGACAACGGCCTCGAGCGCGGTCGCGTCGCCGAGAGCGCCGACCACCTGATAGCCCGCTTCGCCCAGCACGCGGACGAGCCCCTCCCGCAGCAGCACCGAGTCCTCGACGAGGAGCACGCGCAGGGAGGGGCCGGTCACCCGCGTCAGGCTAGCGCGAAGCGGCTCCCGAGCCGGCGAGCGGAACCGTCACCGTGATCACTGTCGGTCCGCCGGCCGGGCTGGAGATGTCGAACGTGCCGTCGAGCCCGCGCACCCGCTCCTCGAGACCGACGATGCCGTGGCCGGGGATCCTGCTGGCGCCGCCGAGTCCGTCGTCGCGCACCTCCACGAGCACCTCGTCCTCGTGCCGCGCGATGCGCACCGCGGCGGTCTCCGCGGAGCTGTGCTTCGCCGCGTTGGTGAGAGCCTCCGCGACCAGGAAGTACAGGTTCCGCTCCAGGGCGGGCGGCAGCGGCTCGTTCCCCAGCCGCACGTCGAGCGTCGTAGGGATCGGGTTGCGGGCGCACAGGGACTCGAGCGCCACCGCGAGCCCGCGGTCGAGCAGCAGCGGCGGCGAGAACCCGCGGGACAGCGCCCGCAGCTCCTCCAGAGCCTCGGCGGACTGCGAGCGGGCCTCGGCGAGGAGGTCTCGGGCGGCCGCGGGGTCGTCGGCCAGCTTGCGCTCCGCCGTCGCGAGGTCCATCTGGAGCCGGACGAGGCGCTGCTGAGGACCGTCGTGGATGTCCCGCTCGAGGCGGCGAAGGGCGGTGTCCTCGGCCGACACGGCCGCCGCCCGGGAGGCCTGCAGGCCGGTGACCCGCTCCCGCAGGTCCTCGCTGGCGAAGGCGCCC
>DATCMN010000019.1:0-3693 GCA_036563405.1 Naasia sp.
CCCTGGCCCAGTGGATCGACGGCATCGCGAGCGGCCGGCACGTCACCTGGACCTCCCGCCCCGCCGTGGAGCTCACCCGGCTCGTCGAAGCCGCGAACGCGGCGGCGGCGGCCGGCCGCACCCTCGACTACTCCCTCCTCCCCACCTCCTGAGCTGTGAGAAGAAAGGCCATGACCACACACGACGCACCCCTCCGGGTCGGACTCATCGGAGCCGGCGGAATCGCCGGCGCACACGTCAAGGGCTACCTCGCGAACCCGGGCACCACCCGGCTCGTCGCGGTCGCCGACCCGGTGGAGGCGAACGCGCAGCGCCGTGCCGAGCCGGCCGGCGCGGCGACCTACTCGGACTACACCGAGATGCTCGCCTCGGCCGACATCGACGCCGTCGACATCTGCCTCCCCCACCACCTGCACAAGGACGCGATAGTCGCCGCGGCGCGCGCGGGCAAGCACATCCTCTGCGAGAAGCCCCTCTGCCTGTCGGTGGACGAGGCCCGCGAGGTGCAGGCCGCGGTGCACGAGGCGGGCGTGACCCTCATGTGCGCGCACAACCAGCTGTTCTCCCCGCCCGTCGCCAGGGCGCTCGAGCTGATCTCGGCCGGCGTCCTGGGCCGCGTGTTCGAGGTGCGCACCACCGACAGCTTCTTCAACGACTTCAACCCGGAGACCATGGGCTGGCGTGCCTCGGCCGCCACGAGCGGCGGCGGCGAGCTGATCGACACCGGCTACCACCCGACCTACCTGCTCCTGCAGCTCGCCGGCGGGGAGCCGCTCGAGGTCACCGCGATGCTGAGCACCCACCGCCTGAAGTTCATGGAGGGTGAGGACTCCGCGCAGCTGCTGGTGCGCTTCGACAACGGCGTCCTGGGCAGCCTGGTGACGAGCTGGGCGTACGCGCCCTCCGGCAACACCGAGCGGTTCTCTGTGGTCGGCGAGCTGGGCTCCCTGCACAGCGACGGGAAGGACCTCACCTACTCGCTGCGGACCGGCGAGCAGGGCACCCTCGAGTTCCCGAGGATCGACGAGTTCGCGGCGGAGATCGCCCACTTCGCGGACTCCGTGCTCGGCGGGACACGCCCGATCCACACCGAGAAGGAGGGGATCGAGGTCCTCGGCATCATCCTCGCGGCATACCGCTCGGCGGAGACGCGCTCCTTCGCCGAGGTCCGCGGAGTGGGGGCCCCCGCTCTCGCCTGACCGCGCATCGCGCACGCTCCGGAGCGCCGGCTTCCCGTCTCGGGGGCCGGCGCTTCGTCGTGTGGGGGTCTTCGGAGGCGCCGGCGGACGGGGCACGACGACGGGCGCCCCGCAACCCTCCCCGCTGCGCACCGGAGCCGGGCATATCATTCGCTTGTCCGGACTCCTAGGGGCTGGACGGTTGCGACAGCAGTAGTCGCGACCTATAGTCACCAAGTGTGGTATCGATGCCACACCTCGGGCCACCGGAGCCGCTGACGTCTTCGGGAAGGGATGACGATGAAGCCGACACCGCCACAGCACATCCTCCGGACGGATCCGCCCGAGCCCCGGCACGGCGCCCGCCAGGCGGTCCGGCGATGACCGCCGTCCAGGACCCCACCGCGACCACGGAGCTCGCCGCCGTCGCGAAGAAGCGCAAGGGTGAGCCGAAGGCCCCCAAGTCGAAGATCAAGTACAACCGCCGCGAGGCCATCGCGGGCTACATGTTCATCGCCCCGTGGATCGCCGGCTTCCTGGTCTTCACGCTCGGCGCGATGATCTACAGCCTCGTCATCTCGTTCAGCCGCTACAACCTGGCGACCGACACCGCGACGCCCGTCGGCATCTCCAACTACGAGCTGCTGTTCGAGGACCCGAAGGTGATGCTGGCCCTCGGCAACACCCTCTTCTTCGCCATCATGGCGGTGCCGCTCGAGATCGCGTTCGCGCTGTTCCTCGCGATGCTGCTCAACCGGGTGGGTCGTGGCGCGGGCCTCTTCCGCACCCTCTACTACCTGCCGAAGATGACCCCGTCGGTGGCGGCGGCGTCCGTCTTCCTGCTTCTGCTGAACGGCAACTTCGGCGCCATCAACCGCGGTCTCGCCGTCATCGGCATCCAGGGACCGCAGTGGCTCACCGACCCCAACTGGGTCAAGCCGTCGATCGTGCTGATGACTCTCTGGAGCGTCTCGGGGACGATGATCATCTTCCTCGCCGCCCTCAAGAACGTGCCCCGCGACCTCTACGAGGTGGCCTCCCTCGACGGCGCCGGCAAGGTGCGGCAGTTCTTCAACATCACCGTCCCGATGATCTCGGGCACGATCTTCTTCAACGTCCTCGTGCTCACGATCGCCGCCCTGCAAGTCTTCGACCAGGCGTTCCTGCTCTTCTGGCGGAACCAGACGAACGCCTCCCCCGAAGCCTCGCTGTTCTACGCGGTGTACCTGTTCCAGCAGGCCTTCCGCAACTTCAACTTCGGGTTCGCCGCAGCGATGGCATGGCTGATCTTCCTGATCATCATGATCATCACCTTCATCCAGGTGAAGTTCGGCAACCGGTTCGTGTACTACGAAGGGGACAAGGACTGATGAGCTCGACGATCGGTACCAGCAACGCGACGGTCGATCCCCGCGTGCAGGCCGTCGGGGTCGAGGAGACCGGCGGCCGCCCCACCCGCGACGTCGAGAACCGTCAGGCCGGCGAGAAGCCGAACCCGGTCCGGCGCGCGATCGGCACCACGGCGATCTGGATCCTCCTGGTCGCCTTCGCCTTCGCCTTCCTCTACCCGTTCCTCTGGCTGCTGTCGGCGAGCTTCAAGCCGCGCGGCGAGGTGTTCGACAACAGGCTGATCCCGAAGACGTTCAACCCGCAGAATTATGCGGAGGTCTTCGACAAGCTGCCGCTGCTCAGCTGGATGGGCAACAGCATCCTGATCGCCGTCCTGGCGGCGGGGCTGGTGACGCTGTCGAGCTCGCTGGTGGCGTTCGGGTTCGCGTATTTCAAGTTCCCGGGTCGCAACATCCTGTTCGGCCTCATCCTCGCCACGATGATGCTGCCGGGCGCCGTCACGCTGATCCCGACCTACCTGATCTGGAACAACATCGGCCTGGTCGGCACGAGCGTGCCGCTGTGGGGCGCGAACCTGTTCGGGTCGGCGTTCTACATCTTCCTGCAGCGGCAGTTCTTCCTCGGGCTGCCGAGGGAGCTGTTCGAGGCGGCACGCATGGACGGGGCCAGCTACTGGGGCCTGTTCTGGCGGATCGCAGCGCCGCTGTCGGTGCCGTCGTTCATCATCGTGTTCATCTTCGAGTTCCAGGCGAGCTGGAACAACCTGCAGGCTCCGCTGATCTACTTGAACACGGGTGGCATCGAGAGCTTCACGGTCCCGCTCGGCATCTCCTACGCGATGACCGCCTACAGCCCCGGCAACGGCGGCCAGGGCGACTACCAGTGGGTGATGGTGGCGGCACTCCTGGTGACGACGCCCATGCTCATCCTGTTCGCCTTCGGGCAGCGGTACTTCATCGAAGGCATCGCGACCCAGGGCCGGAAGGGCTAGCCCGCACGCACGGATCAGAGGGCCCTCGGCGGCAGCCGGGGGCCCTCTTCTGTGCCCGGCGCCGAACGAGCGTCGCGCGGTGCGTACACCCGTCGCGCGGTGCGTAACGCCTTGCGCGGTGCGTATACCGACCGCGCAAGGCCCCTTGCACCGCGCGACGGGTGCTCGCACCGC
>DATCMN010000057.1:0-20202 GCA_036563405.1 Naasia sp.
GAGGCTGCAGCGCCTTGGTGCTCGGGTGATCCCGCAGGCGGCGCCACGCCTCGCCCGTGGCGAGGTCGACGACGAGAATCCCGTTCTCACCGGAGTCCGAGGAGTCGGTGATGAAGGCCATCCCGGCGTCGCCGCGGCGCAGGTCGAACCGGATGTCGTTGAGGTAGGTGGTGGGCAGGGCCACGTCCGGTTCGAGGACGATCACCTGGGTCACCTCGTCGGTGGCGAGGTCGACGCAGACGAGCTTGGGTCCGCCGCGGTTCGTCGGCTGGAACAGGGGACTGCCGGTGTCGAGGATCCACAGCCTGTCGGCCGGGTCCACCACGATGCTCTGCACGGAGACGAGCGCCTTCTCGTCGGCGTCGTCCGCCGGCGCGTTCCAGTCCGCGGACGGGTACGGGCGGACCTCCCCGTCGACCAATTCCACGACGGTCGCCGGCACCTCGTCTCCCCACTTCGGGAAGTTGACGAAGATCCGTCCCGTCGACGACACGCTCACGCCGGTCGGCATCGGTCCGTCGGAGAACTCGTGCACCACCTCGAGCTCGCCGAGCGGGGTGTCCCGCGTGTCCGCCTGACGTTCGGGGCCCGCGCCCCAGAATCCGCTCGCCATCTGCATCCTTCCGCCGCATCCACGCTATGCCGGTCTCAGCCTGGAATCCGGGGCTTGCGGTCCGGCCCCGGGACACGCATGCAGCCTGCCGGGCACCTTCGGAGAGCCTGGGAATCGGCGAAGCGCGGTCGCGCCTTCGACGTCCGGCGCGCGGGGGAGCAGAGTCGGGTGCACCGACGGTGGGGTCTTCTCGCTCCTCCCCTGTGGGAAGGCTCCACCGCCGCCGGTCCCCGACCGGAGCTCCGCGGTCTCAGGCGCTGGGCTCGACCGGGCGCCGGATCCCGATCCAGGACGCGAGCGAGCCGAGGGCCATCAGGAGCGCGGCGACGACGGCGACCCGGTGGAAGCCGTCGGTGTCGAGCGCCCCGGCGAGGATCAGCCCGAGGCAGGCGACGGCGGCGAGGCCGGCGATGCGGGCGACGGCGTTGTTGACCGCCGACGCGATGCCGCTGCGGGCGGGAGCGATCGAGCCGAGCACCGCCGAAGTCAGCGGGGACACGGTGAGCGTCAGGCCGATGCCGAATACGAGGAGGCCGGGCAGGACCTGGAGCCAGAAGTCGAGGGGCTCGCGGACGAAGAGGAACCAGAGGAAGCCGGCCGCGCTGAGGGCGGGGCCGACCGTCATGAACAGCCGGGGGCCGAACCGACCGGACAGCCGGCCCACGAGCCCGCCGAGCGCGAGCATCAGCACCGACGCGGGGAGACCGACCGCGCCGGCGAGGGTGGCCGAGAAGCCGCCGACCTGTTGCAGGTAGAGCGAGAGCGCGAGCGGCCCGATCGCGAGGGCGGCGTAGATGAAGAGCGTCGCGAGGTTGCCCCAGCCGAAGTTGCGGACACGGAACATCCTGAGCGGCAGCATCGGGCTCGTCGCCCTCCGCTCCCATCCCACGAACGCCACGAGGGACGCGACCCCGACGACCAGCGGGCCGAGCACGAGGGGGCTGGAGATGCCCAGCCGCTCCTGCTCGATGAGCGCGAAGACCGGACCGGCGAGTCCGACGGCGCCGAGCAGCGCGCCGATCCCGTCGATGCGGGGCCGCTTCCCCACCCGGGTGGGCTCCCGCATGCCCCGCAGCACGAGGAGGGTCGCCGCGATCGGCAGCACGTTGATGCCGAACACCCAGCGCCAGCCGATCGTGTCGACGAGCAGCCCGCCGAGCAGGGGCCCGGCGATCAGGGCACCGCTCGTCCACGCTGTCCACCGGCCGATCGCCTGCGCCTGCGCCGTCCCCGAGAAGGTAGAGGTGATCAGCGCCAGCGAGCTCGGCACGAGGAGTGCACCGGCGAAGCCCTGCACGACGCGCGCGAGGATGAGGAGCAGCGCGGTGGGGGCGAGGGCGCATGCGAGCGAGGCGACCCCGAACCCGATCAGCCCGAACACCAGGACGCGCAGCCGCCCGAACGAGTCCGAGATCGCGCCGGCGAGCAGGATCAGCGCCCCCAGTGACAGCAGGTAGCCGTCGACCACCCACTGCTGGGTGAGCACCCCGCCGCCGAGTTCGCGTCCGATGGCGGGGAGCGCGACGTTGACCACGGTGCCGTCGAGGAACGCGACGAACGAGGCGAGGACCGCCGCGACCAGCACCGGCGTGCCCCGCGTCGCTGTCGTCGGGGATGCTGCAGTGTCCGTCACTCCAGAAGGCTAGACGCCCGCAGTGCCGGGCCCCGCCCGTGCCGTCGCGCGCGGGCCGCCTTTGACGCGCCTGGCAGGCATCGGTACCGTGCGATGCGTGCAGCCCGCCGCAAGCGCCGCCACCGTCCTGGAGCTCGCCGGGAACGGCTGGGAGGTCCGGGAAGCGCTCGGCGACACGTGGGAGTGGTACCTCCGCTCGGCCGCTCAGCCCGTCGATGCGCGCAACAACGCTGCGGAGGCTGCGGATGCGGTCCGTCGCGCGCCCGGCTGGCTGCCTGCTCGGGTGCCCGGCTCCGTGATCGGCGACCTGCAGCGCGCGGGGGAGATCATCGACCCGAGGGTGGCGCGGAACAGCCGCGCCGCCGAATGGACGGCCGACAGGCACTGGGTCCACCGGTGCGCCGTCGACCTGCCGGACCTGGAGGACGGGCAGCGAGCGGTGCTCGAGCTCGACGGGGTCGATCCTGGCGGCCGTGTCTTCTGGGACGGCGAGCAGATCGGTGAGGTGCACGGCCTGTACCACCCGGCATGCATCGAGCTCCCGCCGGGCGGCGGCCTGCACACTCTGGCCGTCGTGCTCGACCCGGTGCCGGAGAGCGAGCCGCAGGTGGGCTGGACGGAGCGGGTGCGGATCCACTCGCCGCGCATGAACTACGGCTGGGACTTCTGCCCCCGCTTCCCCCACCAGGGGATATGGAAGGGCGTGCGGATCCGTATCGGCCGCCACCTGCTCGGCGAGGTGACGATCCGGGCGGACCTCGAGGGCGAGGACGGCGTCGTGACGGTCACCGCCGGCAGGCCCGTCCGCACAGAGGTCCGCGCCCCGGACGGCACTCTTGTCGCCTCCGGAATGGGCACCGTGCGGGTGCAGCGCCCGGAGCTGTGGCACCCGGTGGGGCTCGGGCCGCAGACGCTCTACGACGTGCGGGTCGCCACGGCGGACGACGAGCGCACCTTCCGGGTCGGGTTCCGCACCGCCGAGTTCGTTGCCAACCCGGGCGCTCCGGAGGGCGCACTCTCCTACACCGCGCGGATCAACGGCCGGGTAGTACCGCTGGTCGGCTGGAACTGGGTGCCCGGCGACGCCCAGTTCGGGGAGCTCACCCCCGAGCGCCTGGCGCACCTGATCGCCCTCGCCCGGGATTCGGGCGCCCGGCTGCTGCGGGTGTGGGGTGGCGGGCTGATCGAGACCGAGGCGTTCTACACGGCCTGCGACGAGGCGGGCCTGCTCGTCTGGCAGGAGTTCTCCCAATCGAGCTCGGGCGCGCAGAGCGCCCCCGCGGAGGACCAGGAGTTCGTCGACCACCTGCGGGCGGAGGCGGAGGCGGTGGTCCCGGTCCTCGCAGCGCACCCGTCGCTCCTCCTCTGGGGCGGCGGGAACGAGCTCGACGCCGGGGGAGTGCCGCTCGACGAGACCCGGTCGCCGGCCCTGGCCGCTCTACGTGACGTCGTACGGGCGCTCGACCCCGGCCGGCACTGGCTGCCCACGTCGCCGACAGGGCCGGCCTTCCACAACCGGCTCGACGTGATCGAGCGGGATCCGGACGCCCAGCACGACGTGCACGGCCCCTGGGAGCACCAGGGTCTCGAGCAGCACCCCCGGCTGTACAACGCGGGTGCCTCACTCGCGCACACCGAGTTCGGCGTCGAGGGGATGACGAACCGCCGGGCGCTCGACGCGCTGGTGCCGGCCGAGCTGCAGGAGCCGGCGGACCGGACCAGCGCCGTCTACCGGCACCTGGGGGAGTGGTGGAACAACGCCGAGCTCGTCGGCGAGGTCTTCGGCGGCCGGATCGGTGACCTCGCGACGCTGCGGCGGGCGAGCCAGTGGCTGCAGGCGACAGGGCTCGCCTACGCGGTCGAGGCGGACCGGCGGCGCGCACCGCGATGCTCGATGGTGCTGCCGTGGCAGCTGAACGAGTCCTTCCCGAACGCCTGGTGCACCTCCGCCGTCGACTTCCTGGGCGAGCCGAAGCCCGCCTACTGGGCCGTCGCGCGCGCGTTCGCGCGGGACAGGGTCACCATCAGGGTGGACGCGTCGGCGTGGGCCGGCCGCACCGCCTCGGCGGAGGCCTGGCTGTGGTCCGAGGGCGGGCGCGGCGAGTCCCGCGGAACGCTGCGCGCGCTCTCGCTGACGGGGGACGTGCTGGCGGAGCAGGGCTTCGAGGCCCGCGCAGTCGGCGACCCGCGGCCCGTCGGAGCTCTCGCGTTCGCGGCGCCGCCCGGGCTGTTCCTCTGGGCGGCCGAGTGGGAGGGCGTCGATCGCGAGGTGGTGGTGGCGACGGGCGGCGGCGACCTGGCGGAGCTGCTCGAGCTGCCCGCTGCGGACATCGAGGTGACCCGGGACCGGGACGCGGTGCAGGTGCGGCACGTCGCGGGTCCCGCCGTGCTCGGCCTGCGGCTCGCGGACGCCCGTCCGGCCGGCGCGACGGGCTTCGCCGTGGCGACCGGCGATCCGCGGCCGCTCCTGCCGGGGGAGACCCGCTCGTTCCGGATCACCGGAGACACGGGCGCACCGGGGGAGTACACGGTGGAGTCCTGGAACACCCGCCCGATCCCGGTGCCGCCCGCATCCGCGGGGGCGCCCTCGCCGCGGTAGATGCGCCCTCGGTGCGGGGGCGATTACGGGTGCGCCGAGGGCGTTTCGCCCGCGCCGACACGCGTCCGCCGCGCGGGGACACAGCGGGGCACGCCCGGATGCGGCAGGGTGGACACGTGACGACGACGCCCGCCACCGCGACCCTGCCCGGGAGACTGGACACGTCGCCGTGGGGGCTCGTGGCCGCCGCCGGCGTCAGCGTCTCCGCCGTCCTGCTGTTCGGCCTTCTGCAGCCGCTGCCCGGCTACCTGCTGCTGTGGGGGTCGGTGGCCGCGGCGCTGCTGGTGTCGCGGTACCTCGCGCGCGACCTCGGGCTCATCGCTGCCGGGCTCACCGTGGTGAGCCAGATCTCGCTCGAAGCCGACATCAGCAACGAGGGGATCCTGCGCTTCACGATCTTCCTCTCGCTCGCCGTGATCGTCCCGTTCGCGCTCGAGCGCCTCGTCTTCCGGCAGAAGGCGATCCAGTTCCCGCTCAACACGAAGCGGAAATGGGAGCCGATCGAGAAGGCCTACCTGGGCGGCGCCGTCGTGCTCGGCTGGCTGCTGCTCCCCGTCTACTTCCTCGGATCCGGCTCCTACCGGAACTGGCCGGAGGTGACCGACCCGGAGTACATCGGCCGCCTCTTCTTCGGCGTCAACGCCGTCGGCATCTGGGACGAGCTGTTCTTCATCTGCACGATCTTCGCCCTGCTGCTGCGGCACTTCCCGATGTGGCAGGCGAACCTGCTGCAGTCGGTGATCTTCGTCTCGTTCCTGTGGGAGCTCGGCTACCGCAGCTGGGCGCCGGTGTTCACCATCCCGTTCGCGCTGGCGCAGGGCTACCTGTTCACCCGCACCCGGAACCTCGTCTACGTGGTCTGCGTGCACCTGCTGTTCGACCTGATGGTGTTCCTCTCCATCGTGCACGCCTACAACCCGGGCCTGCTGCCCATCTTCCCGACCGCGATCCCTTTCCAACGCCCGTAGTGCTCCCGAGTCCGTTCCGGCTCGGAAGTACGGCGGAGCGTGCGCTCCGAGCCGGAACGTACTCGATCAGCCGCCGGTGGGAGGCTCGGTGCCCCAGCGGAGGAGCCCCGCGGCGCCCGCCCCGTCCGGCAGCATCGTGCTCGGCACGATCCGGACCGCCGCGTCGGTGAGGACCGCGGCGCGGAGAAGGGCCTCGGCGGCCGGTACGTCGCCGAGCGGCTTCGCGGGCTCGGCATCCTCCGGCGCCGCGGCCACCCACGGCTCGCTGTCGAGTGCCAGGAGCGTCCGGTCGGCGAGGGTGTCCGGGTCGACGAACAGCACCTCCACCTGCGCCTGACGGAGCGTGTGCACCGTCCAGCCGATGCCGCGCTCGGCGGCGCCGCCCTCCTTGCCGAGCTCGGTCGCCAGCCGGTCGAGGTCCTGCCGTCGGTCGCTGTCGGCGATCTCGTTCAGCTGCTGGTCGACGAATTCCTGCAACGTCGCCTCGGAGGCGCCGTCGCCGCGGGTGTTCACGTTCAACTCGGCCACCAGCTCCTGACTGCGGCTCGACAGCTGCTCCTTGAGGTACTGGCGGGCGCGTACGTCGCCCGAGACCACGATCAGCCGCGGCCGGTGCTCCTGAGCGAGCCTGTCGACGACGGCCGCGAGCTCGGTCTCGGTCTGCTTCCAGATCGCCTCGGTGTGCCGCTGGAACCGCAGGTGCGCCCAGCCGCCGCCCTGGAACTTCTTGAGCGTGTCCGTGCGTCCCTGCACCGCGTCGGACGCCTCGGGCACGGCCGCGGTGGAGCGGAGGACGTCGACCTCGCCGCCGTCCCGCCCGGCCTGGACGACCAGGTAGACGATCTCGTCGTTCCGGTGCCGCAGCAGCGGCGCGAGGTGCGGGATCGGCCCCGCCTCCACCACCTGCGCGCCGACCGGCGCACCGGGAAGCACCTGGTTGTGCACGATCCGCCCGTCGCAGGCGAGCAGGTACCGGGTGGCCGGGCTCGGCACGCCGTCCGTCCCCTCAAGGGCGTCGGACAGCTCGGAGAGCTGGTCGTCCGGCACTCCGCGGTGCTGCAGCTGGTCGAGGACCGATCGTCGTCGCGCCTGCTCGACGCCGCGCGGGTCGGCGGTGTCCATCGAGGCGTCCGTGTAGACGGTGATCCACCAGCCGGAGCTCCGGAGCAGATCCGCGAGTCCGCGGTCCACCACCGCGGCGTGGCTGTTGGGTCGCTGTGCCATGTTCCGTTCCTCTCTCGGGGCGGCTCCCTCAGCGAGGAAGCGCGCGCTTCGTTCCTCCCAGAGCCGCTGAGCTAGGAGCGGTCCTCCTCGTCGGTGACGCCGCCGCTGGCCACCTCGTCCGAGGCGCCCTTCAGTCGGCCGTCGATCCCCGACGCGCGGACCGCCTCGGGGCTGTCGGTGTCGTCGGGGTAGGCGACGGTCTGCCGCCACTCCTCGACATGGGAGGGGCCGTGCCCCTGCACGATGGGCTGGGCCTCGTGCTTCATCTGCTCGTCGAGCTGCGGGTTGTGGGTGTTCGATCCCTGTGACGACATGTGACTCTCCCTTTCCTGGTGATCAACGCTAGACAGGCAGGTCCGGCCCGCCCAGCCCGTTCCCTCAGCGCCGGGGCGTGCCTAGAATCGACCGCTCCGCTCGGACCCTGCTCTCGGCTCCGTGCCCGGGAACGAGAAAAGGGCCACCGTTTCCGGTGGCCCTTCCCTCCGCCCTCTACTTGAAGGCGTCCTTCACGTTCTCGCCGGCCTGCTTGAGGTTGGCCTTGGCCTGGTCGCCCTGGCCCTCCGCTTCGAGGTCCGGGTTGTCGGTGTGGTGACCCACACCTTCCTTGGCCTTGCCGGCGGCCTCTTCAGCCGCGTTCTGGATCTTGTCTCCGATTCCCATGACCACTCCAATCGCTTGTCGGACATGTGGAACCTCCACAGTTCCGCTGACGCCTGGGAGTCTCCTGGGAGCCGGCCGGGGTCGCACTACGCCTTCGAGTACCTTCGCGCGATTGTGGAGAGCGCCACGGCGAGCACGAGGATCCCGCCCTTGAAGATGTACTGCCAGAAGGTGGGGGTGCCGAGCAGGCTGAGGCCGTTGAAGCCGACGCTCACCACGAGCACGCCGATGAGGGTGCCGAGGATGTGGAACTCGCCGTCGCGCAGGGTCGCCGAGCCGAGGAAGACCGCCGCGAAAGCGTCCATGAGGTAGCCGTCCGCCGCGCTCACCGTGCCGCTGCCGAGCAGCGAGGCCAGCAGGATCCCTGTGAGTGCAGCACAGACGCCGGCGATCACGAACGCGGTGATCTTGCTTCGGTCCGTCCGGATGCCGGCCAGGCGGGCCGCGTTCTTGTTGGCGCCGACTGCCTGGATCCGCTGGCCGGTCGCCGTGCGGTTGAGGATGATCCAGAGCAGCGCGACGACGACGGCCATGAACCAGATCGGGTTCTGGATTCCCAGGAAGCGGGCGAGGGTGATCCAGGTGAACTCGGCGGGCACTTGGATGATGGGCGAGCCGGCTGTGTACCCGAACGCGAGCCCGGTGAGGATGGTTCCGACACCCAGGGTCGCGACCACCGCATTGACGCGCGCCTTCGTGACGAGGAGGCCGTTCACCCCGCCGATCCCGCCGCCGATGAGGAGAGTGACCACGACGGCGGCGATGAGCGGAAGCCCCTGGTTCGCGACGAGCCCGGTCACCAGGACGCCGGCCAGGCTGGCGGCGTAGCCGACGCTGAGGTCGAACTCGCCGACGACCAGCACCATGGTGAGCCCGCACGCGATGATCGCGGTCAGCGCCGACTGGTTCACGATGCTGAGCAGGTTGGTGCCGCTGAGGAACGCGCCGTTCGGCACGGCGAGCCCGAAGATGACGAGCATGATCGCCATCGCGATCAGCGTGCCGTACTTCGAGGTGATCTTGAGGGCCAGGTTGCCGCCCCTGCTGCGTGCCCGCAGCGGCCTCACGGGAGGCGTGGGATCGGCGCCGATCGCTTCAGGTGCGGTGGTCGTGGGAGTGCTCATGCGGCGTCCTTGTCGTGGCGGTCGAAGCTGAGGGAGAGGATGTGGTCGACGGTGATGTCGGTGCCGACGAGCTCGCCGGCGACGCGGCCCTCGACCAGCACGAGGACGCGGTCGCAGAGCGCGACGAGCTCCTCGTTGTCGGAGGAGACGGCGAGAACCGCGGTCCCGCGGCCGGCGAGTCCGCGGATCACGGAGTGCACCTCGGCCCGGGCGCCGACGTCGACTCCGCGGGACGGCTCGTCGAGGATGAGCAGTCGCGGGGTGTCGACGAGCCAACGGGCGATGGCCACCTTCTGCTGGTTGCCTCCGGACAGTGAGCCGACGAGGGCGCCGACGTCGCGTGCCTTCACGGTGACCGCCTTGGCGATCTCCGTGGCCCGCCGCCGGCCCTCGCCGAAGCGGAGCAGCGGCCAGACCTTGCCGGGCTTCAGCGAGGACAGGGTGGCGATGTTGATGTTGAAGTCGATGCTCCGATCGAGGAACACCCCTTCGGAGCGGCGCTCCTCGGGGACGAGCCCGATGCCGGCGCGCACCGCCTCGGCGGGTTCGCGGAAGTCGACGGGCCGGCCCTCGAGGAGGACCCGGCCGCCGGTACGCCGACCTGCGCCGTAGACGATCTTGACGGTGGAGGTGCGGCCGGCACCGACCAGCCCGGCGAGACCGACGACCTCCCCGGCGTGCACCGTGAGGGACACGTCCTTCACCAGCCTGCCGTCGGTGAGGTTCTCGAGCTGCAGCACGGCCCGGCCGGGATCGGTGGTGACCGCGTGGCCGTGTTCGGGGATGTCGAGGTCGCGGCCGACGATCGCGGACACGAGCTCGGGCTTCGATACGCGGGTGGCGACTGTGCGCTTGGTGACAGCGCCGTCCTTGAACACCGTGATGTCCTCGCAGAGCTCGCTGACCTCGTCGAGCCGGTGGCTGACGAAGATGACGGCCGTGCCGGAGGCGGCGAGTTCCCGGATGATGCGGTGCACCCGCGTGGCCTCGGAGGCGGACAGGGAGGCCGTCGGCTCATCCATGGCGATCATGCGGGCGTCCTGCAGCAGAGCGCGGCCGATGAGGATCAGCCACTGGTCGGCGGGGGAGAGGTCGTCGACGCTCGCGCTGAGCGGGAACGCCATTCCGAGCCGCTCCGCGACGACCCGGGCCCGCTTGCGTGCGGGCCCCCAGTCGATGACGCCGAGCCGGGTGGGCGGACGCTGCCCCAGCATCATGTTGCGGAGGACGTTCCAGCCGGGGATGAGGCTCATCTCCTGGTGGATGAAGGCGAGCCCGAGCTTGCCTGCGGCGTCGGGGGTCGAGATCGCCACAGCCTGCCCGTCGATCTCGACGGTGCCGGAGTCGGGCTGCTCGATGCCGGCGAGGCACTTGATGAGCGTCGACTTGCCCGCGCCGTTCGCCCCGATGAGACCGTGGACGACTCCGGGCCGGATCGCCAGCGACACCTCTTTCAGCGCGTGCACGCCGCCGAAGGTCTTGCTGAGGTCGGTGACAGAGATCAGCGGGGGAGCCGCTGTCGTCGTCGAGAAGTCGTCCACGGTGCTCATCGTCGCCTCTACTCCAGGGCTTCGGGGTGCTCGGTCAGGAAGTCCTCGATCGTGTCGGCGGTCACGAGGACACCGGGCACGTCGATGGTCTCCGGTTCACCGCTGGCGCCGTCCTCGAGGATCGCGAGCGTCTCCTCGAACATGGTCCGGCCCTCCAGTACGCCGTCCTCATAGACGGTCGCCGTGAGGGAACCATCCTGGACGGCCTTGATCGCCGTGCTGGAGCCGTTGATGCCGTAGGTCAGCACATCGGTGCGGCCCGCCTGCTTCAGCGCGGAGATGGCGCCGAGGGTCGGGTCCTCCCAGCAGCCCCAGATCGCGAGGTTGCCGCTGCCTTCCGGGTGGCCGGCGAGCCATGCGTTCGCGTAGTCGGCCCCGTCCTGGAGGAAGCCGGGGATGGTGACCTCGTTCTTGCTCACCCGGATGTCGGGGTACTCGGCGAGCATCTCGTCGAACAGGCCCTCGCGGTCACGGCACACCTGGCCGGTGCGATAGGTGAGGGCGAGCACGTCGCCTTCGCCACCGAGGGCGTCGATCATCGCCTGGGTTGCGGGCTCCGCGAACGGGGCGCCCTCACCGGTCGTCATGACGACGCCGTCCGCGATGCCGCCGCCCCAGGTCGCGACCGGGATGCCCGCCGACTTCGCCGCGTTGAGGCCTGCGCCCAGCGAGCTCGCCGGGAAGACGAGGTCGAAGATCATGCCGGCGCCCTTGTTCACGAAGTTCGTGATCGCGGTGTTGGCCTGGTCGGCGTTGCCGGCGGCGTCGATGACCTCGACGGTCCAGCCCGCCTCCTCCGCCGCTTCGGTCGCGCCCTTGATGACCCGGGCGTTGTTGGCGTCGGTCGCGCTGATCGTCACGATGCCGAGCAGGGTGTTGGCCGGCTCACCGCCGCCTTCGGTGCCGCCGCCGCCGGCAGCGGCACCGCTGTCCGGGACGCTGCAGCCCGACATGGTCACGAGGGCCACGCTGGCTGCTGCCAGCGCGAGAACCACTCTGTTCTTCCGCATTGCTCCTCCTAAGAGCTCAGTTGGTGTGTGCGAGGGATGTGGGGACTGTGATGCGGGACTCCGCGCCGGGGGCGAGCAGGAGTTCCGCGACGGAGAGGTTGTCGTCGTACTTCCGGGAGGGGTGACGGCGGAACGTCTCGTACTCGTGCACGATGACGAGCCGGTTCGTGTCGCCCGCGGTCTTCGCCATCTCGTCGATGATCTGGAGGCCGCGCCAGCCGCTGCCTCCGCCGAAGCCGATGTTCACCGGCTCGCCCGAGCCGCCGATGCCCTCGGCGTTCTCATAGCTGTAGAGCGCATCGCCGGTGACCACCCAGTTGGCGTCGCCGTCCTCGACCACGACGTACTGACCGCCCATGGTGTGAGTGTCGTAGGCGGTGCGGATGTGCAGCCCGGGGAAGAGATGCTCGACGCCGCCCTCGAGCAGGGTGAGGCGCCCCTCCGCCGCGAGCTGCTCGAGCATCGTCACGTCGTCGGGGTCGAGTGCCCCGATGATGGAGCTGTAGAGGTGCTTGTTGTCGAGCGCCCAGCGCGAGCTCTCGAGCTCGACCTTCTGCAGGTAGAAGGTGGCGTTGGGGAAGTACCGCGCACCGCCCGCGTGGTCGTAGTGGGCGTGGGTGAGGATGACGGTGTCGATCTCCTCGGGCGTCACGCCCAGCTTCCCGAGGACCGCGGCGGGAGGCTGCCAGTCGACGATGTCGTTCACGTCGTTGTAGTGCTTGTTCGACGACATGTTGTCGTGACCGATGTCCACCAGGATCTTGTGCCCGCCGCCCTCGATGTAGGCGTAGCCGTACGCGAACATGCGCGAGCCGGAATTCCACGAACCGTAGAAGATGCAGCCGAGAGGCTGGGCGAGGCAGTGGGAGTACTCGAGCATCCAGATGGAGTACGACGTCATCGGTGTCTCTCTCATGGGCGGCGGTGCCCGTCAGGAATCGGTTTCTGGACCGTATCCGGGCATGCAGCCGCCCTGCAAAGCGGCGAGCCGGTCGTTGCGCCGCTACCGATAGCAGCGGGCGCACGACGCGCGGTTGCCTCGCTAACCGACAGTGTCGCCGGCCTTACTATTGGTTGTACCCACATCCAACGACGCGTGGCCGGGAGGAGGAACATGGCCGAGGCCGACTGGCCCGGGGTCTCCTATGAGCAGCGGACGTGGGATCCCGCCACCGACGTGCGCGACTCGTTCTCCCCGCTCAACGCCGAGTCCGGCCCCTACCGCGCCGTCGTGCCGCCGCTCATCGCCGACCTCCCGGTTCGCGCGTCCGACGACGTGCTGGCCCTCGCCTCCGAGGCAGCCGGGGAGCTGATCCGCTTCGACGCCGAGTTCGGCTACCGGGACGAGGCGGTCGGAGCCCTGCTGCTGCGCGCGGAGAGCGCGGCCAGCTCGGCCATCGAACGGGTGACCAGTCCCGCCCTGGCCGTCGCCCTCGCCGAATTCGCGGACTCGTCCGATCCGACGGCGCTGCAGCTCGTCTCGCACGTGCGGGCCATCGAGGCGGCGCGCGACCTGGCGGGCTCCATCGACGAGGACCGGATCGTGCACCTGCAGCGGACGCTGATGGCGCCCACCCGGCCGGAGCGGCGCGGCCGGTGGCGGGACCAGCAGGTGTGGATCGGGGGCGGGACCTCGGGCCCCGGCCGCGCTGCCTTCGTTCCACCCCACCACAGCAGGGTGCCCGCGCTGATGGCGGACCTGGTCGCCTTCCTCCGTCGCCCGCAGCAGCCCGCGCTTGCCCAGATCGCGATCGCCCACGCGCAGTACGAGACGATCCACCCGTTCCTCGAGGTGAACGGGCGGACCGGACGCGCGCTCATGCAGGCGATGCTGCGCCGAGCCGACCTCACCCGCGCCCTCGTCGCGCCGCTGTCGTCCGGCATCCTGCAGGACACCGCCGGCTACTTCGACGCTCTCACCAAGTACCGGTCGGGACGGGTCGACCCCATCATCGAGGTCTTCGCAACGGCCGCGGGCGATGCCGTCACCAACGGCCGGGAGCTGGTGGACGACCTCTCGGCGCTCCGGCGGCGCTGGAGTGAGCGGACCTCGGCCAGGCAGGGCTCGGGCGCCCGCAGGCTGCTCCCGCTGCTCGAGCACCGGCCGGTGCTCACGACGGCGACGGCGACCGCCTACCTCGACGTCACGACACCGAACGCCCAGCTCGCCATCGACCGGCTGGTCGCCGACGGGATCCTCACCCAGGTCGCCGGCGCCCGGCGGAACCGGACCTGGGCGGCCCTCGACGTGCCCCGCGTACTCGAGGCCTTCGCCGAGCGGACCCGCCGCCAGCGGTGATCGCAAGCCCCTGGAGGGCCCCCGGGCCCCGACCTAGCGTGGGAGCACCCACCAGGAGGACCCATGCTGCTCACCGAATCACCCGCCGGGGTCAAGCGGCGGAACGCCGCACTGATCCGGAACGTCGCCCCCGGCGTGCACCGGCTGCATCACGCCTACGTGAACTGCTATCTCATCGAGGAAGCCGGTGAGATCACGATCGTGGATGCGGCGCTGCCCGCCACCTGGCCTCTGCTCGGCCAGGCGCTGTCCGCTATCGGGTCGAGCCCGGCGCAGGTGAAGGCGCTGGTGCTCACGCACGCCCACTTCGACCACCTCGGCTTCGCGCTTCGGATCCGCGACGAGTGGTCGGTGCCGATCTGGGCGCACCCGCACGAGGCGTACATCGCGAGGCACCCTTACCGGTACGCCCACGAACGGCCGCGCGCGATCTACCCGATCGAGCACCCGCGGGCGGTCCCCATCCTCGGCTCGATGGCCCGCGCGGGAGCGTTCACGGTCCGCGGCATCGACGACCTGAACTACTACGCGCCGGGCCAGGTGCTGGACGTCCCCGGGCACCCGAGAGTGGTGTTCAGCCCCGGCCACACCTTCGGTCACTGCGCGCTGCACCTCCCGGACCGGGACGCGCTCATCACCGGCGACGCACTCGTCACCCTCGACCCGTACACCGGCTGGCGGGGTCCGCAGATAGTCTCCGCCGCTGCGACCGCCGACACCCTGCAGGCTCTCGCATCGCTCGAGGCCCTCGCCGAGACGGGAGCCCGCATCGCGCTGCCGGGCCACGGCGAGCCCTGGAAGCACGGGATCGCGGGAGCTGTCGGTCGCGCCCGCGCGTACGGGGCATCCTGACGAGACCGCGTCCTCGCAAACGGCAACGCTCCGGCCTGACGGCAACGCTCTGCAGTTGCCGTCAGGCCGGAGCGTTGCCGTTAGAGGGTCGCGCCCCGAGGGCCGATCAGGCGTCGCGGCTGTCCGCGGCGTCCGTCTCGGCGCCGAGGCCCTCTTCGCCGAGTCCTCCGTCGTCATCGGCGAGGCCCTGCGCCGCCGCCGCGTCATCCGTGTCGCCCGCGCTCGTGCCGAGCCCGGCAGTGTCGACGTTCACGCCGACGGGCCGGTCGGGATGCGTCGGGTTGGCCGCTTCCACATCGGCCGAGGTGGAGGCGACAGTCGCGACGGAGGCGACTGTCGGCCGGTCCTGGGGCAGGTCGGTGTCCGGCTGCTCGTTGCTGTCTGTGGTGCTCATCGGGTCCTCCTCGTCGAGGCGCGGGTGCGCCTCTCCTCACCGAACCCGCTCCACATCCGAAGGGCCAGGGGTTGCGCGAGCAGCCCCGACCCGCGTCAGTCCTGCTCGGTGAGCCGGAGGAAGCCGCTCAGCTCCGCGAGGCCCTGCGGCGTGCGGGGCAGGTAGTCGCGCAGCCCGGGGGAGTGGACGAGGTAGGCCGTCCATTTGGCGCGGGAGATGGCCACGTTCAGCCGGTTCCGCAGCAGGAGGAAGGAGATGCCCCGCGGCACCTCGTCGGCGCTCGATGCGGTCAGGGAGACGATCGCGATCGCCGCCTCCTGCCCCTGGAACTTGTCGACGGTGCCCACGGGAGTGTCGCGGAAGCCCGCAGCGTCGAGGGCGGCGCGCAGCCGCTCCACCTGGGCGTTGTACGGGGCGACGACGATGATGTCGGACGGCCGGAGCGGGTCCGCGAACCGGCCGACCTGCGGATCCGTCCAGGCGAGGCCGACGTGCGCGCGCACCAGTTCGACCACGCGCTCCGCCTCCTGAGGCGAATCCGTGGAGTTGCCTGTCGCGAGGACGGGCACCGGCACCACGCCGGGATCGACGCCTGCGAGCAGGCGATCCGTCGTCTCCGGCAGCCGTGACGTCAGCCGGCCCTCGTAAGCGAGGTCCGACACCGCGCGGCAGAGCTCGGGGTGCATCCGCCAGCTCTGGTCGAGGAAGTAGCCGAGCCCCGACGGCAGCACGTCGTGCCCGTCGGAGAGCCAGCCGAGCGCCGACTCGTCGATCGGCTCCGGGTGCAGCCCCTGGCTGACCTGGGGGAGCTGCTGCGGGTCGCCGAGGAGCAGCAGCCGGCGGGCGCTCGTGCCCACCGCGATGGTGTTGGCGAGGGAGAACTGGCCGGCCTCATCGATGACGAGGAGGTCCAGCGAGTTGCGCGGCACCTTGCCTGCATTGGCGAAGTCCCACGCGGTGCCGCCGAGGACCATCCCGGAGCGGCGGTTCGCGATCACGAACTGCATCACCTCGGGGTTCTTGGTGAGGACCGTCCACTCGGGCTGGCTCTCGTAGCCGGCCCGCGGCGCCTTCTTGGCCACGCGTCCGGCGTCGACGCCGAGGTCCACCACCCGTCGCAGGAGGTTCTCGACGACGTCGTGGGACTGTGCCACCACTCCGATCGCCCAGTTGTGCTCGCGGACCAGGCGGGCGATGACGCTCGCTCCGACGTAGGTCTTGCCCGAACCGGGAGGGCCTTGCACCGCGAGGTAGGAGCCGTCGAGCCGGAGGAGCGACTCTGTGATCGCCGCGGCCGTCTCGCCGCCGCCCGGGCTCGGCGGCACGAGGGAGCCGCCGTCCCGCAGACGGGGCGCCGCCCGGCGGAGCAGATCGAGGCTCGGGGTGGCCGGGAGCACGGGCAGCCCGCCCGCGACCTCGCCGCCCCACTCGAGGATCGCGGTCCGCTGGGCGGCCGTCGGGATGGGCGAGCCGGGCGTCAGCGCCATCGGCAACTCGTCCCAGCCCTCGCTCTCCTCGCCCGCCGTCTCCTCCAGGAGGACCTCGGTCAGCACCTCCCCGGGCGTCACCGATAGCACCGCCGTGCGGCTGTGCTCGCTGCGCTGCCCTTCGGGCACGGGTGAGCAGCCGCCGGGCACCGGGTCCGCGTACATGATGTGGGGCTGGTCGCCCACATCCAGCCGGCTGGCGGGAGCCAGCCGACCCCGCAGGCGCAGTACGCGGCTGTCCGACTTCTTGCGCTCCCCGCGCGTCCATGGGGTGACGACTTCCGCGCTGTCCACGAGCAGGACGTCGCGAGTGTCGCCCCACTCCTCGATGGGGGCGATCTGGCGGTTGAAGTGCTCCCACCAGTAGGTCTTCGCCTCCCGGCGGTGGTACTCGATGGCGGCGGCCGCCAGCGCGAGCGCCTGCTGGTCGGCTGTCCTCTCGATGGCGGGGATGCCCTCGATCGGCTCGAGCAGCAGGTCGCGGACCCGGTCCTCCCGGCGCGCCAGCTCGCGGTCGCCGGGCTCCTCGGGCGGCGGTGCGAGCCGGCGGCCGATGCCGTTCTCGTCGGCGCGGGCCAGCAGCCAGTCACGAAGGCGGAGGGTGGAGACGCAGTCGTAGCGGTTGTACTCCTCGATCTCGGCGAGCTTCGCGTCCGCCTCCGCGGAGCTGCCGGAGTCGCGGAGGACTGTGTAGTCGACGTACGCGACGATCGAGTCGGCGGCGTTGGTGACGTCGCTCTGACGCAGCTCGGCGCCCATGTACAGCGGCTCCAGCTTCTTCAGGCTGTACGAGCGCTCGGAGATCCGGATGCTCTGAGTGACGACCGGGTAGAGGTCGACGAAGACGTGCTCCCGGAGCAGCTCGTCGAGGATCGCCTCGCCGACACCGTGCCGGGCACACAGCTGCTGCAGGTGGCTGCGCTCGTAGTCCGCGTAGTGGTAGATGTGCATCCGCGGGTGCCGTGCCCGCCGCTCCGCCACGTAGTGCAGGAAGTCGAGCAGCGCCTGCTTCTCCTGCGCGCGGTCGTGGGCCCAGAAGGGCCGGAAGTGCTCGTGCTCGCCGTCGTGGTCGATGACGCCGAACAGGTACTCCAAGCCCCAGAACCGCGGATCGCCGTCGGTCCACAGCGGGTCGCCCTCGAAGTCGAAGAAGACGTCGCCGGCGTCCGGTGCCGGCAGGGCCGACAGTCCGGTGGCGTCGTGCACCCGGTAGCGCACGCCGTGAGAGCCCGTTGCGTCGTCGGTCGGTGCGGACAGCTGCATGCGGGCCTGGTCGCGCAGCTTCTCGAGGGTGGCCGGGCCGATGCCGAGGATGTCGCCATCGCCGGCGGCCAGCTGGTCGATGGTCGTGATGCCGGCGTCCGCGAGGCGGCGGCGCTGGCCGGTGGTGAGCCGGGCTACCAGCAGGACGTCGCGATGCGACTCCACCTGCTCGGTGCAGGCGGCGCACCGGCCGCACGCGGTGTACCCGTCGGCGCCCCAGGGCAGCGGTCCGGTGTCGGCGACGCGGTCGTCGATCATCCGCAGCAGTCGCGCCATCCGGTCCGTGTAGACGGGGAGGATCTCGTCGAGCCGGTGCGTCGAGGTGCTGCCGTCACCGAGCAGGAGGTGCACCTTCTGACCGACCGGGATACCGAGCGACTGCAGCTGCAGCGCGTACGCCGCCAGCTGCAGCAGCGCCGAGATCTTCGCCTTGCGGGCGAGCTTGGTGTCGTAGACCTCGTAGACGGTCCGGCCGTCCTCCTCGGCGCGGACGAGGAAGTCGGCGAAACCC
Organism: Naasia sp.; assembly: GCA_036563405.1. Lineage (GTDB taxonomy): Bacteria > Actinomycetota > Actinomycetes > Actinomycetales > Microbacteriaceae > Naasia. The sequence goes on from DATCMN010000057.1 coordinate 18,188, forward strand.
ACGAAGCGGCCGTCGTAGAAAGTGCCCTGGAAGACCACGTCGGCACCCGCGCGCATCGCTGCGACAGTCTCCGTCATCGCCGCCCGCAGCGCCGTCGCGTCGGTGGACGGCTCCGGGCGGCCGATCTCCGCCACGCCGCCCGGGGTGCCCGCAGTGTGCTCGCCGAACTTCTCCCGGAAGGCCTCCAGCGTGCGGGCCTCGTGGAGGTTCCCGAGTTCGCTCGCCCTCAGCAGCATCGCGTCCTCGGGCTCTTCGACGACGGGGATGCGGCCGAGTTTGGCGTCGAGGAGGCGCATCAGAGCCCATTCGCACTTCACTGCATTGGTCAGGTCGCTGGCGCTGTAGTGCACCACGTTCTCGCGGACGAACATGCTCGCCTCCTTCCGTCGTCTTCGGGCGTCGAGGAGGCTATCAACGGCCGCCGACAACCCTTCGCACGTCCCTCGGCATGTGGATGCGGGGGTCAGCGCGAGCGCAGCTCCGCGGCGTACGCCGAGACCGACCGCCGGTACTGCGGGAGGTGCGGGGTGAGGGCGTCGAGCGCCGTCGCCACCGCCTCGACCTCGCGGCCGACGTCGACGAGGGCCAGGGCGAGGAAGGCGCGGACGGCGTCGTCGAGCTCGTCCGACTCCGCGTCGAGTTCCGCCTCGAGCAGGCGCACCGCCGCATCGGCGCGACCGACGTTCCGGAAGGAGCTCGCCAGCTGCACGACCGCCTGGCGTCGGCGGTCCTTCCCGAGGCCGGCGGTCAGCGCTTGCTCGTAGAGGCGCACGGCGGCCGCCTCATCGCCTGTCGAGTCGTAGGCGGAGGCCAGCTCGTACAGGCCTTCGGCGCGAGGGCCGGCTGCGGCGAGAGCGGTCGCGGTCGCGAGGAAGTCACCGGCGGCGGTCCCATCGAAGCTCTCCCAGAGTGCTTCGACCTGCCGTTCCCACTCGTCCCGCTGCAGTCGGCTGTCGTCCACCTGCCCATCCTGGCGGAGTGCGGTCGCGTCGGCGGGGACCGCGACAGACCCGGCGCGCGACGAGGCGGTGCAGCAGCCGACGGGCACTGCTCTGCACCGGCTCCGGGATTTCGCGACACCGCGTCCCCCGCCGTCCGTTGCGCCCGACCACCGGGGAGAATGGAGGCCGCGCACAGGGCGTGCACGGAAGGGGAAGTGTGGCGGAGACGCAGGACAACGGCCGGAAGTCGGGCCTTCTCGGATCGCTGAAGTCGGCGCTCAGCCGGCTGGGCGGCCGGGGCGCGAGGACCGGGGAACCGGAGTCGAGCGCGACGCATGCTTCCGGGCCGGCGCACGAGCACGCCACCCACGAGATGACCGCCGTCCCCGTACCGGAGGAGTTGGCACCGCCGGCGCCTTCGGTCGACGCCCATCCGGCTTCCGCGGACCCGTCGACTGCGCTCGGCACGGCAGCGGGCGGGACCGCCATCGCCGCGGAGCGGACGTCCGACCCGGAGCCCGCCAGCGAGACAGACACCGAGGCGGAAGCCGCGGCGGAGGCGGAGGCCGCAGCTCCTGCTCCTATCGAGGTCGAGGAGCCCACCGAAGCGGCGGTCGCCGCCTTCGTGGCGGACGCGAACTCCGAGCCTCCCGCACCTGAGGACGTGCCCGTCGTCGGCGCCGAAGCGGTCTCCGCCGAGGAGGCACCGTCCGCACCCGACGATTCGCCGTTCGTCGAGGCGCCGGGCGACCCGGTGGTCGACGCATCCTGGACTGTGGCGCGACTCCGGACGCTGGCGCGCGAGCGCGGTGTGCGCGGCTACTCGTCGATGTCGAAGGCTCAGCTCCTCGGCGAGCTGAGCAGCCCCCAGTCCTGACCGGTGGCTCGTGTCCGCCGAGCTGCCCGGTCGTAGGGCGACCCACTGCCGAGCTGCCCGAGAACCGGGCAGGTCGGGGCCGAGTGGCGCAGAACTCGGCAGGTCACCGAAGGCTGCGTTCGCAGGTCCGAGCTCGCTAGCATCGGCCGCGTGGACGTGCCCGTCGAGGTGACGCCCGCCGGGATGGACGACGTGCC
>DATCMN010000058.1:0-1919 GCA_036563405.1 Naasia sp.
CATCGACCTCGCCAACAACTACGGGCCGCCTCCCGGCGAGGCGGAGCGCGTGTTCGGACGGGTGCTCGACGCCGACCTGCGCCCCTACCGGGACGAGCTGATCATCTCCACCAAGGCCGGCTACACGATGCAGCCGGGCCCCTACGGCGACTGGGGCTCGCGGAAGTACCTGCTGTCCTCGCTCGACGCCAGCCTCGCGCGGATGGGGCTCGACTACGTCGACATCTTCTACCACCACCGCCCCGACCCCGAGACGCCGGTCGAGGAGACCGCGGGCGCCCTCGCGACAGCTGTGCAGAGCGGCCGCGCGCTCTACGCCGGGGTCTCCAACTACTCCCCCGAGCAGACGTCCGCGATGGCTGCCGCGCTCGCCGAGCACAAGGTGCCGCTGCTGATCCACCAGCCGCGCTACAACATGTTCGACCGGCGGATCGAGCGGGGACTGTTCCCCGTCCTCGAGGAGCACGGAATCGGCGCCATCGTGTTCAGCCCGCTAGCGCAGGGCCTTCTCACCGACCGCTACCTGAAGGGCGTGCCGGCCGACTCCCGAGCCGCGTCGAGCCCGTTCCTCTCCGCGGAGAACATCTCGGAGACGTACCTGGAGCGGGCGCGCGCCCTGCAGGCGGTCGCCGAGGGACGGGGCCAGTCGCTCGCGCAGCTGGCTCTCACGTGGGTCCTCCGGCAGCCGGCCATCACCTCGGCGCTGATCGGCGCATCGAGCGTCGAGCAGCTCGACCAGAACCTGGCCGCGCTCGACGCCCCCGCCCTGACGGACGAGGAGATCGCGGCGATCGAGCCGCACGCCGTCGACGGCACCGGCACCCGCTGAGTTGGGCTACCTGCTCGGCCTGCTGTCGGCCCTGCTGTTCGGGACCAACGGCAGCGTCGCGAAGGTCGTCCTCGCGTCGGGCGTCGACCCCGCCCAGCTGACCTTCTTCCGCTGCCTCGGCTCCGCGGCGCTGGCCGGCGCCGTGCTGCTGCTGGTCGACCGGTCGGCGTTCCGGCTGAGCCGGCGCGATCTCGGCCGGGCCGCGCTCCTCGGCCTCATCGGGGTCGCAGCCGTCCAGTGGCTGTACGCGGTCGCCATCGCGTTGGTCCCGGTGGGCATCGTGCTGCTCCTCGGTGAGCGCGTGCGCCCGCGCCTCTGGGTCGCCATCGCCCTCGTGGTCGGCGGCCTCGCGGTCGTCGCGCAGTCGGGCGGCGGCACCCTCGACACCCTCGGCGTGATCGCGGCGATCGGCGGCGCGGTGGCTCTCGCCTGCTACTTCCTCCTCGGCGAGCGGGGCGTCGCCGCCTCCTCCCCCCTCGTCCTCGCCTTCTGGAGCATGCTCTTCGCCGCCGCGTTCTGGGCGGTGACGAGCGGCTGGTGGAACGTGCAATCGGAGACCCTCACCGAGGCCGCACCGGACACCGGCGGGCTCATCCCGGTGTGGGTCGCGCTGCTCTGGGTGATCGTGATGGGCTCGTTCGCCCCGTACCTGCTCAGCTACTACGCGATCCGGCGGCTCGGTGCGACGCGGGGCGGGATCCTCGCCGCCGCGGAGGTCGTGTTCGCCTTCGCAGCCGCGTGGCTGTGGCTGGGCGAGGCGCTCACCATCGCGCAGATCGCGGGCGCCGCTGTGGTGCTCGCCGGCATCGTCGTGGCGCAGACCGCTCGGAGCGGCCCGCCGGTCGATGCCGATCTGGCGATCGCGCCCGCCGACGAGGTCCCTGGGATCGAGCCCGCGCTCTCCGGCCCGGTCATCGCGGCGCCCGCGCCGGCCGCGCCGATCCCGAGGGACGCGCGGACCGCGGCGCGGCCGCAGGACAGCGGTGTCGGAGGCTCCTCCTAGCCTCGGATCATCATCCAGGGGCAGGGCCGGCTGCCGAACCGCGTGAGGAGCACGACATGACCACCGCACTCCCCCTCGTCGCCCGCC
>DATCMN010000062.1:0-6105 GCA_036563405.1 Naasia sp.
CCGAGGACGCGTTCGAGGATCAGCCCGTCGAGCCGACCTCGGCAGCACTCGAGCCGGAGACCGTCTCGACCGAGCAGGAGTCGGCTTCCGCGGACGAGGAGGCCGCGCCCGCAGCCCCGGTGGCCGCACCGGACGAGCAGCAGGCGTCGGCCGAGCCGGACCCTGCACCGACCGAGCCCGCGCCCGCACCGACCGAGGCCGCGCCCGACGACCCCGAGCCCGCACCCGCCGAACACGCACTCGCCGAGCCCGCACCCGCACCCGCCGAGCCCGCACCCGCCGAGCCCGAGGCCGCACCCGCCGAGCCCGAGGCCGTACTCGCCCCGGCTGAGCCGGAGCCCACTCCGGACAGCGCCGAGCAGACGCTGACGCCGCCGCTGCCGTCGCCGGCACCCGACGACCAGCCGTCGCCGTCGTGGACCGTGGTCCGGCTGCGCGCGATCGCCAAGGAGCGGGCGGTTCCGGGGTACACCGGCATGAACAAGTCCCAGCTCCTGCAGGCCTTGCGCAGCTGAGCCGCCCCTCCCGCCGGTTACAGTGAAGGGCAACCGGAAGGGATGTTTCGATGGTGAAGCCCGCGCCCCGGGAGGGCATCGACGAGTCCGACCTGACGACCGGCGAGCCGAAGCGCAGCGCCGTGGGGATTCCCGGCGTGGTCGCGGCGCTCCGCATGTCGATCGACCAGATGGGCGTGACCCGCAGCGCCCAGACCCTGCTGAACGTCAACCAGAAGGGCGGCTTCGACTGCATGGGCTGCGCCTGGCCCGAAGGCGAACACCGGCACACCGCCGAGTTCTGCGAGAACGGCGCGAAGGCGGTCGCGGCTGAGGCCACCCGCCGGCGGGTGCGCCCCGACTTCTTCGCCGAGCACTCGATCTCCGACCTCGAAGGCCAGGACGACTACTTCCTCGAGCAGCAGGGGCGCCTGACCACTCCCATGCTCCGCGACGCCGGCAGCGACTCCTACCGCCCCATCTCCTACGACGAGGCGTTCTCGATCATCGCCGAGGAGCTGCGGGCGATGGAGTCGCCGGACGAGGCCGTCTTCTACACCTCCGGCCGCACCTCCAACGAGGCGGCGTTCCTCTACCAGCTGTTCGTGCGCGGGCTCGGCACCAACAACCTGCCGGACTGCTCCAACATGTGCCACGAGTCGAGCGGCTCAGCCCTCACCGAGACCCTCGGCATCGGCAAGGGCACGGTGAGCCTCGACGACATCCACCAGGCGGAGCTCATCATCGTGGCCGGCCAGAACCCCGGCACCAACCACCCTCGCATGCTGAGCGCCTTGGAGAAGGCGAAGAAGAACGGCGCGACGATCCTGACGGTCAACCCGCTGCCGGAGGCGGGACTGATCCGCTTCAAGAACCCGCAGACCGTGAAGGGCATGCTGCTCGGCGGCACGGAGCTCGCCGCGGAGCACCTGCAGATCAAGCTCGGCGGCGACCAGGCGCTGTTCCAGGCCCTCGGGAAGGCGCTGCTCGAGCGCGAGGACGCCGGCGAGGCGATCCTCGACCGCGGATTCCTGATGGCGCACTCGGCGGGCTTCGACGAGTACGCGGCCAACGTGCGGGAGCTCGACTGGGACGAGGTCGCCGCGGCGACCGGGCTCCCGCTCGAGCAGATCCACCGCACCGCCGACCGCCTGGTGCACTCGAAGGCGACGATCGTCTGCTGGGCGATGGGCCTCACCCAGCACAAGCACTCCGTCCCCACCCTCAAGGACGTCGTCAACCTGCTCCTGCTGCAGGGGAATGTCGGCAAGCCGGGCGCCGGGGTGTGCCCGGTCCGCGGCCACTCGAACGTGCAGGGCGACCGCACGATGGGGATCTTCGAGCGGATGCCGGAGACGTTCCACGACGCCCTCGATGCGGAGTTCTCATTCGCGTCGCCGCGGAAGCACGGCTACGACACGGTGGCGGCCATCCGCGCGATGCGCGACGGAAAGGTGCGCGTGTTCATGGGGATGGGCGGCAACTTCGCGCGGGCGACCCCGGACACCCGCGTCACCGAGAAGGCCCTGCGCAACACCCGGCTGACGGTCCAGGTGTCGACGAAGCTGAACCGGTCCCACCTCGTGACAGGGCGCCGCGGCATCATCCTCCCCACCCTCGGGCGCACCGACAAGGACGCACGGGGCGGCGGCGAGCAGATGGTCACCGTCGAGGATTCGATGAGCGCGGTGCACGCCTCCCGCGGGCGCCTCAAGCCGCCGAGCGACGGGCTCCTGTCGGAGGTAGCGATCATCTGCCGCCTCGCGATGGCGACCTTCGACGGCCAGGGCAACGTGCCGATCGCCGATTGGGCCGCGATGGCCGAGGACTACACGCTCGTCCGCAAGCACATCGGCAAGGTCGTCGTCGGCTTCGGGGACTTCGAGAACCGGATCGAGCCGGGCAACGGGTTCGTGCTGCCGAACGGCCCGCGCGACTCCCGGACCTTCAACACCGCGTCCGGCAAGGCCAACTTCACCGCGAACACCCTCGAGTACCCGCGGATCCCCGAGGGCCGGCTGATCCTGCAGACCATCCGCTCGCACGACCAGTACAACACCACCATCTACGGCAAGGACGACCGCTACCGCGGCATCCACGGCGGCCGGCGGGTGGTGCTCGTGAACGAGGACGACGTGCGCGAGTTCGGCCTCGCGGAGGGCGACCTCGTCGATCTCGTCTCCGAGTGGAAGGACGGCGTCGAGCGCCGGGCCGAGGCGTTCCGCGTCGTGACCTACTCGACTCCTCGCGGCAACGCGGCCGCCTACTACCCCGAGACGAACGTGCTGGTCCCGCTCGACTCCACCGCCGACGTGAGCGGCACCCCGACCTCCAAGTCGGTGACCATCCGCCTCGAGAAGGTCCGCGAGCCTGCCGCCGTCTGACCTCTCGCTCCGCTGACCTGCCCAGTTCTCGGGCAACCGGGTGCCGACTTGCCCGGGAATTGGGCAGTTCGGCGGAGGACGGGGCGGCTCAGCGCTTGGGCGGGAGGCCGCTGATCCGGTCCGGGTGCGCGTAGACGTTCATGCCGGTGCCGCGGCTGAAGCCGACGAGCGTGATGCCCTGCTGGGCGGCCAGGTCGACCGCGAGCGAGCTGGGCGCACTGACCGCGGCGAGGATCGGGATGCCGGCCATGCTGGCCTTCTGCACGAGCTCGAATGAGGCGCGACCCGACACCTGCAGCACCGTGTCGCCGAGAGGCAGACGGCCGTCGCGCAGCGCCCAGCCCACGACCTTGTCGACGGCGTTGTGCCGGCCAACGTCCTCGCGCAGGCAGAGCAGCTCGCCGTCGAAGGTGAACAGGCCCGCCGCGTGCACGCCGCCGGTCCTGTCGAACGCTGTCTGGCCGGCCCGGAGCTCGTCGGGCAGCGCGGCCAGCAGGTCGTAGGCGATCGTCGCGGACGACGCCCCGACGGGATGCTTCGACGACTTCGCGACCGCCTCGATCGACGCCGTGCCGCACAGGCCGCACGAGCTCGTCGTGTAGACGTGCCGGGCCGTGGCGTGCTCGGGGCGCGGCACGTCCGAGCGGATGACGGCGTCGATCACGTTGTAGGTCTGCAGTCCGTTCTCGTCGAGGCCGGAGCAGTAGCGCATGGCCACCAGGTGGTCGCGCTCGGCCACCATGCCCTCCGAGACCAGGAAGCCGGCCACCAGGTCGAAGTCGTCGCCCGGCGATCGCATGGTCACGGAGAACTGCTCGCCGTCCACCCGGACCTCGAGCGGCTCCTCGACCGCGAGGACGTCGGGCCGGTCGGCGCGGAACAGGGGCGGCGCGCTCAGGGCGGGATCCGGGGCGGTGTTGGCGCGGAGCCGGATGACCGGCCTCCGCTGCGTCGTGGCGCTCATGCGCGTCGCCTCCTCCCGCGGGCCGGTGCGGCGCCGCCCGAACAGGCTACCCGCGCCGCATAGGGTGGCGGAGGAAAGCGAGACGATGCCCGAAGACCTCCGCGAGGCGTGGACGCCTGCCCACGGCCGGATCTCCCCCGACCTGTCCCTCAACTCCCTGCTCGACGACCGCGTGCGGGGTGCCGGCGGGGGCGTGTTCGCCGAGCGGAAGACCGCGTCGGGCGGCTTCGAGCGGATCTCCGCCGCGCAGCTCTACGCGGACGTGATGGCGACGGCGCGGGGGCTCCTCGCCATCGGCGTGCAGCCGGGCGACCGCGTCGCCATCATGGGGAACACCCGTTACGAGTGGAGCGTCGCCGACTTCGCGATCCTCTACGTCGGCGCCGTCAGCGTGCCGATCTACGCGACGAGTTCCCGTGAACAGCTGGGCTGGATCCTCCGCGACGCCGGCGTCACCGTCGCTCTCGCGGAGACCCCTGCGATGGCGGAGCCGCTCCGCTCGTTCCTCGGCGAGACCGACCTGCGGCTCGTCCTCACCCTGGACGACGGCGCCCTCGACGAGCTGCGTCGGGGCGGAGCGCGGATCGAGCCGAAGGCCGTGCAGGCGCGTGCTGCGGCGTCGACCGGGGACACTCTCGCCACGATCGTGTACACCTCCGGCACCACGGGGCGGCCCAAGGGCGTGGAGCTCACCCACGGCAACTTCGTCGCCCACGTGATCAACGGCTCCGACGACCCCGCCCTCGGGGTGGTGGTGAAGGGCTCCGAGCGCCGCACCCTGCTGTTCCTCCCTCTGTCCCACGTGTTCGGCAGGTTCATCGCCTTCCTCTGCGTCTACTCGGGCTCGGTGCTCGGCTACGCGCCGGACACCAAGAGCCTCGCCGCGGACCTGCAGGAGTTCCGGCCCACGTGGCTGCTCGCCGTCCCGCGAGTGTTCGAGACCTTCTACAACTCCGCCCTCGCCCGCGCGGGCACCGGCGGAAAGCGCCGGCTGTTCCTGTGGGCGGCGGGCGTCGCCCAGGCGTACTCCCGGGCCCTCGACGACGGCGGCCGTCCGTCGGCGCTCTTGAAGGCCCGGCACGCCCTGGCCGACAGGCTGGTGCTCGGCAGGGTGCGCGACGCGCTGGGCGGCCAGGCCCGCTACGCGATCTCCGGCGGGGCCCCGCTCGCCCCGTGGCTCGGCCACTTCTTCCGCGGCGTCGGCCTGACCGTCATGGAGGGCTACGGGCTCACCGAGCTGTCCGCCCCCACCTCCGTGAACCGCCCCGGGCTGATCAAGATCGGCAGCGTCGGGGCGCCCTACCCGGGCACCGGCGTGCGCATAGCTGAGGACGGCGAGATCCTCGTGCAGGGACCGAACGTGACGCGCGGCTACCGCAACGCCCCCGAGGCGACGGATGAGGCCTTCCGCGAGGGCTGGTTCCTCACCGGCGACTACGGGCGGCTCGACGCCGACGGCTACCTGCACATCACCGGCCGGAAGAAGGAGATTCTCGTCACCGCCGGCGGGAAGAACGTGCAGCCCGCGGTGCTCGAGAACGCGCTGCGCGCTCATCCGCTGCTGTCCGAGGTCGTGGTGGTGGGCGACGCCAAGCCGTTCATCGGTGCGCTCCTCGCGCTCGACGCCGCCATGCTGCCGGGGTGGCTGGCGAGCAGCTCCCTGCCCGCGATGAGCCCTGCGGAGGCCGCCGCGCACCCGGAGGTCCGCGCCGAGCTCGACCGCGCCGTCGCCGCCGCGAACGCGAACGTCTCTCGAGCCGAAGGCATCCGCAAGTACGTGCTGCTTCCCCGCGAGCTTCGCGAGGAGGAGGGCGAGCTCTCCGCATCGCTGAAGGTGCGCCGTCCGGTGGTGCTGCAGCACTTCGCGGCCCAGCTGGAGGAGCTCTACTCCTGACCCGTGCATTCTGCGTGGCGGTTCCGTGCAATGTGGGGGCCGGGAAGATGACAGCGGGATTGCAGAGCGGGATCGATCCCACAGGGGTGCCTCCGACGGGAGGAATGTAGGGGACACCACCCCCGACACCGAAAGCGACAGCCATGCTGACCCTCACCGCCATTCTCGACGACCTGCTCTCCGCGACGGTCTTCACCTCCCCCAAGCACCGCTCCGTGCGCGGCCCCCGCCGGCACCGCGCCACCTACATCGCCGCCTGACCCTCGCCCTCAGCCCCACCAGCACACCCGGCACGGCCCGCCCGACCGACCAGCACCGGCACGATCCCGGACGCCGCTGCCCCGCCTCTCCCCGCGATCGAGGCCCGCT
>DATCMN010000065.1:0-5390 GCA_036563405.1 Naasia sp.
GGGGACGCCGGCGCGCACGCCGTTCGGGATGGACGAGGCGTCGCCACGGCGCCGAGCGCGAAACCCGACACGGAGGAGGCGAAGCCGCCCACCGGGATCGGCAAGCTGATCACGCGCGTCACCAGGCTGCGCATCGTCCGCGCCTTCCAGCACTACACGAGCGAAGGCGGGGGCCTCCTCGCCGCGGGCATGAGCTACAACGCGATCTTCGCCACGTTCGCATCCATCTGGGTCGCGTTCTCGGTGGCCGGCTTCATCATCGCCGACAACCCCACACTCCGCGGAGCGCTCTTCGAAGCCATCAACACGCAGGTGCCGGGGTTCGTCGGGCCTGAAGGGGCGGTCAATGGCGACGACCTGCTCTCCACCGACGCCCTCAGCTGGACCGGCGTCATCGCCCTCGTCGGCCTCATCCTGACCGCGCTCGGCTTCCTCGCCTCCATGCGGGATTCGATCCGCCGCATCTTCGACCTGCCGCCCGACACCACCTTCATCGTCCTGCAGAAGCTCCGGGATCTCGGCCTCGCGGTCGGCTTCGGATTCCTCATCCTGCTGTCCGCGGTCCTGTCCGTGGTGAGCAACGCCACCCTCGAGGCACTCTTCGGCGTCTTCGGACTCCAGGAGTCGGTGCTGGCGGCCGTCGCCATCAGGATCGCCGGGTACGTCCTCGTGTTCGCCGTCGACTTCGTGACCGTCGCCGGGGCGTATCGCGTGCTCTCGGCCATCCCGATCCCCCGCAAGCGCCTGTTCGCCGGCGCCGCGATCGGCGCGGCCGGGGTGGGGGTCCTCAAGGCCGCCTTCGCCCTCGGCCTCATCGGCGGCGTCGGCAACAATCCGCTCCTCGCCGGCTTCGCAGTCCTCATCGGACTGCTGATCTTCTTCAACTTCCTCTGCCAGGTCCTGCTCATCGCGGCCGCGTGGATCGCGGTGGGGATGGCGGATGCGCACATCGACGCCCGAGCCCTCAGCCCGGACCAGCGGGAGTCGGAGGAGGCGCTCCGGCTGGAGGAGGCGCGGCGCCTGGTCGCGGACACCAACCACCGGCTCGCTGAGGAGGAGTACCGGCAGGCGAGCGGCCTCCGCAAGAGGCTGCTCGCGCGCCGCATCCGCCAGGACGTCCGAGCCGAGGCACGCCGCCGCGAGAGCGTGCCGACGGCGAGCGAACTCCTCGAGCTGCAGAAGGCGGGCGAGGCGCCGCGCCTGCCCAGCAGGCGACCGACAGCGGAGACGGCGGAGGCCGAGGAGAAGTCGGCCAAGAGCTGACGCGCACGTCGCGCCCGGCTGCACCCCGTCGATCGAGGCCCGCAGGCGGTGTCGGCCGCCGGAAATAGGATGGACCAATGGCCGCCCGCACCTCGCCCCTCCGCGTCGCCACGGTCAACGTCAACGGGGTGAGGGCCGCCTTCCGCCGCGGCATGGGCGACTGGCTCGCCGGGCGTGACGTCGACATCCTCGCACTGCAGGAGGTCCGCGCGTCCACCAAGGATCTCGAGGAGCTGCTGGGCCCGGACTGGGCGATCCTGCACGACGCCTCCTCGGCGAAGGGCCGCGCGGGTGTCGCCATCGCCAGCCGGGAGAAGGCCCACATCCACCGCGTCGCCATCGGCGAGGAGGACTTCGACACCGCCGGGCGCTGGCTCGAGGCCGACTACGAGGTGGGCGGCACGATCGTCACGGTGGTCAGCGCCTACGTGCACTCCGGCGAGGCCGACACCGAGAAGCAGGTGGAGAAGTTCCGCTTCCTCGACGCCGTCGAGTCGCGCCTGCCGGAGCTGAAGGCGCACAGCGAGCTCGCCGTCGTGATGGGCGACCTGAACGTCGGGCACCGCACCCTCGACATCAAGAACTGGAAGGGCAACGTCAAGCGCGCCGGGTTCCTGCCCGACGAGCGCGCCTACTTCGACAGGTTCGTCGGACGGGAGGACGAGGACGGCTACAACGACGGCGCCGGCCTCGGCTGGGTCGACGTCACCCGCAAGGCCGCGGGCGAGGTGGCCGGCCCGTACACCTGGTGGTCGTGGCGCGGGAAGGCGTTCGACAACGACAGCGGCTGGCGGATCGACTACCAGCTCGCCACCAAGGCGCTCGCCGACAGGGTGGTCGCCCACGCCGTGGACCGCGCCCCCTCGTACGACACCCGCTTCTCCGATCACACCCCCGTCGTCGTCGACTACGACGTCTGACCCGAGGACACCATGACCGACACCGCCCCCGCCGGCACCGCCGCGCCGGCTGCCCGCCCCCGCCTCTTCTCCGGCATGCAGCCGAGCGCCGACTCCCTGCACCTCGGCAACTACGTGGGGGCCCTGCTCCAGTGGCGGGAGCTGCAGCGGACCACCGACGCAGTCTTCTGCGTGGTCGACCTGCACGCGATCACCGTCGCGCAGGATCCGAAGCAGCTGCGCGAGCAGACGAGGCGGACCGCGGCGCAGTACATCGCCGCGGGCATCGACCCCGCGCAGTCGATCCTCTTCGTGCAGTCGCACGTCCCGGCGCACGCGGAGCTGGCGTGGGTGCTGAACACCCTCACGGGGTTCGGCGAGGCGAGCCGGATGACCCAGTTCAAGGACAAGGCGGCCCGGCAGGGCACCGACGCCGCGTCGGTCGGCCTGTTCACCTACCCGATGCTGATGGCGGCGGACATCCTCCTCTACGGCACGGACGTGGTGCCGGTCGGCGACGATCAGCGCCAGCACGTGGAGCTCACGCGCGACCTCGCGCAGCGCTTCAACGCCCGGTTCGGGCGGACGTTCACTGTTCCGAAGACGCTCACGCTCGAGGAGGGCGCCCGCATCTACGACCTGCAGAACCCGTCCTCGAAGATGAGCAAGTCGGCGGAGACGGACTCGGGGGTGGTCTGGCTGCTCGACGAGCCCAGCCGCACCGCGAAGAAGATCCGGTCGGCCGTCACCGACACCGGCCGCGAGGTCGTCTACGACCCGGCGGAGAAGCCGGGGGTGTCCAACCTGCTCACGATCCTGTCCGCGTTCGGCGGGAGCCCGATCCCGGCACTGGAGGCCGAGTACGCCGGCCGGGGCTACGGCGACCTGAAGAAGGACGTCGCCGACGCCGTCGTCTCCGTGGTGGAGCCGATCCGCACCCGCACGCTCGAGCTGCTCGACGACCCGGCCGAGCTCGACAGGCTGCTGGGCGGCGCCGCGGACCGCGCGAGCGAGCGAGCCGAGCGCACCCTCGCGGCCGTCTACGACCGCATGGGCTTCCTCCCCCGCCGTCGCTCATGATCCCGCAGGTCCTCGCCGGCGATCGGGTGCTCCTCGATCGGCCTGTCAAGGCCGACATCGACGCGATCACCGCCGCCTGCCAGGACCCCCTGTTCGAGCGCTTCCTGTCCACACCGTGGCCGTACGAGCGCCGGCATGCCGAGGAGTTCGTCCGCGAGTTCGTCCCCGGCGGCTGGGCGGCGGACCGGGAACTTACGTGGGCGATCCGGCGCAGCGGGGATCCCACACTGCTCGGCGTGATCGGCCATCGTCGGCCGGCATCCGACATCGGCTACTGGCTCAGCTCGTCGGCACGCGGAAGCGGGCTGATGACGGAGGCGGTGACCCTCGTGGCCGGGGCGCTCTTCACCGAGGACCCGGAGGCGGAACTGATCTGGGAGTGCGTCGCCGGCAACAGCGCCTCGGCCGCCGTGGCCCGGCGGTGCGGTTTCGCCTTCACCCGCACCGGCCCGGCACTTCCAGCGTCCCGCGACGGCGGGCACCCCGAATGCTGGCACGGCGTCCTGCGCCTCGGGATGCTGCGCGTCCCCCAGCCCGGCTGGCCGGCGGAGGCGACAGCATGACGATCCGCGCGGTCCTGTTCGACCTCGACGACACGCTATTCGCTCATCGCGCCGCCGTCGACGCGGGGGTCGTCGCGCACCTGCAGGCGAAGGGCCACATTGTGGCGGACCCGGCCGCGACGGCCGCGACCTGGCACGAACTGGAGGAGCACCACTACACGCGATACCTGCGCGGAGAGGTCGACTTCCTCGAGCAGCGCCGGCACCGCGCGCGGGACCTGATGCGCCGGTTCGGAGCGGAACTCGCCGACGCCGACGCCGACGCGTGGTTCACCACCTACCTCGACTCCTACCGGGCCGGCTGGACGCTGCACGAGGATGCCCTCCGCTGCCTCGACGAGTTGGCCCGCCGCATCCCCGGCGTCCGATTCGGCATAGTGACGAACGGGGAGCTGGAGTTCCAGACCTCGAAGCTCGACGCCGTGGTCCTCAGCGAGCGGATGCAGACCGTTATCGCGTCCGGCGACGTGGGGGTGAGGAAGCCCGACGCGGCGATCTTCACGCTGGCCTGCGAACGCCTCGGCGTGCGCCCGGAGGAGGCGGCGATGATCGGCGACCGCCTCCGCACGGACGCTATAGGCGCGGCCCGCGCCGGCCTCACCGGGGTCTGGCTCGACCGGCACGGCAGCCGGCCGGTCGACGGGGATGCGGCCGAGGCGGCGGAGGCGGGCATCCCCCGCATCGGAAGCCTCGACGAGCTGCCGGACCTCCTCGCACCGACCCGCTGATCCCCGTGAACGGACCCCGCTGGAGCGTGAGAGCGCACGGAGGCGGAGGGGCCGGGAATTGTCAAGCGGTGTCGGCTGTTGCCGTATAACTGAACACAGCAACACGTGCTCCGGGGTCGGTGTAATTCCGAACCGGCGGTCAAAGTCCGCGAACCGGCGAACGCTGCACCCGCAGCGGGCGTCGGCCGATCCGGTGGAATTCCGGAACCGACAGTCACAGTCTGGATGGGAGAAGCACGCGGCGGGGCTTCGCGCCCTCCTGCGCCTGACCTGTCCCCCGGGAGCACCCGGAAGGACGACGGTGACGACAGACGCGGCAGCGGCCCTCGACGCAGGGCTGATCGAGAGCGCGATGGCCCGCGCGCTCGAGCTCGCGCTCACCGGCCCCGCCTGGACCGCCAACCCGCAGGTCGGCTGCGTCCTCCTCTCCCCCGACGGGGCAGTCCTCGCCGAGGGCTTCCACCGCGGAGCCGGGACCCCGCACGCCGAAGTCGATGCGCTCGCGCACCTGCCGGCCGGTGCGGCCTCGGGCGCGACCGCCGTCGTGACCCTCGAGCCGTGCAACCACACCGGGCTCACCGGACCCTGCACCGAGGCTCTCCTCGCCGCCGGAGTCGCCCGCGTCGTCTACGCGGTCTCCGATCCGAGCCCCACAGCATCCGGCGGGGCCGAGCGCCTGGCCGCCGCGGGCGTCGACGTGCAGGGCGGGATCCTCGCCGACCGCGTCGAGGACGCCATCGCCCCGTGGCTCGTCTCGACCCGCCTCCGGCGTCCCTTCGTCATCCTCAAGTGGGCGGCGACCCTCGACGGCCGGGTGGCGGCGGCGGATGGCACCAGCCAGTGGATCACCGGGGCGG
>DATCMN010000066.1:0-12505 GCA_036563405.1 Naasia sp.
TTCCCCGTTGGAGACTCGGCGCACGACAGCGATGAGCGCAACCAAGAGCGCCGCTCGATCCAGCGGCACGGACCACAGGAAGTCGTCGAAATGCCCGTTGAAGATCGAAAGCACCAGCGCCGCGGTCGTCGCCTGAGCCGCGAGCGAAGGCCTTCCGGAGGGCCCCCAGGAGTGGCTACCCACGGCTCAACTGAGGACCGAGGTCCCGAGAGGATCCTCCCCCGCTCATGCGATGCGGGCCGCGACGACGGGCCGTCGCGCCCCGCCGTCCCAACAAGTAAGCCAGCCCGACGCTGATGGCGGCGCCGAGGAGCGCCCCGATTCCGATGGTTCGCTGCGCACGGGAACCCGTGTCGTCAGACGCCGATGCGGCTTCCCGGATCACTGTGAGCGCCGGAGCGGTCGCACTGGCGGTATGGGCGTCCCGGTAGAGAGTTCCCAGCGCTTGCTGCTCCAGGTTGCGCAGCGCGGCATCCGCGGCCGCTTGACCAGCCCGATCGCGCGCCGCGGCCACCACGTTCGGATCCGCTCCGAGCTCCGTGTTCAATCGATCGAACTCCGCCGATGCAGCGGCGGCAGCATTCTGCGCGTCCAGATACGCGATGTAGGCGTCAGAGAACCGTTGGGTATCGACCTGTGTGCTCTCCGTCACTCCTCGCACCTGGTCAATCAGCTGCTGCGCCAGCCTGTTGACCGCGCCGACGGCAGAGGCGCGGTCCGAGGCTTTCACCTCCAGCCGGATGATCCCCGTCTCGGGGATCGGCGATGCGATCGCCGACACCACTTCCCCCGAAACCTGGGTCTCGAGCTCGTCGCGGAGGCTGTCCGAGTCCTGGACGAAGCGCGCGTAGTTGCTCGCCAATGTCTGCAGGGCGGCTGCGTAGGCCGGCACCTGATTCGGAGCGAGGGCGGGTTGCCCAAGCCCAACCCGGGCTTCAGCTGTGTAGGACGGCGAGGTCAGCGCGAAGGCGCCAGCGCCAAGCAGTCCACCGAGGATCAGTGGAACCGCCAGGAGGGCCACCCGCCACGCGCCGGGTCTCCTGCGCTCGCTCTTCGTGGCCAACTCGTCCCCCTCTGTCGGTCAAGAACCCCGGAAGCCTATCGGTCCTTCCGGCCCTGATTCCGTGGGCCGGCCCTCCGGGCGCATCCTCAGCTGGCGTGCCGGCACACCGGCCGATATGGATTTCGGAGGAACTGTGCCGGTGACCACAGCGTTGGCGCCGATCACCGCGCCCTCCCCGATGAGAGCCCCGGCGAGCACGGCGCAACCCCGACCGATCCAGACGTCGTCCCCGATGAAGACATCGGAGGTCACGGTGGGCAGATCTGTCATGAATCCCAGACCGACACGAATCTCGTGATTGTTGTCGCGGACCGTGGAGTTGTCGGCGATCTGCACAAACGATCCGATGTCAACTCGGCTATTCGCAGCAATGACGGCATAGTGCATGACCTTTGTGGCATCGCCAACGCGGATAACGGCGTCGCGCTGAACATCCAGCACCACACCCTGACCCAGATAGCAGTCACGGCCGAATGACCAGCCTGCATGAGGGGGTGTCCGCACAAGCACCCCTCGCTCGACGCGCAACCCCGGACCGCAACTGCCGCCCAACAGCCTGATGTAGCCGCGCAAACAGACTCCCCGAAGGCGTTGGCGCGCGCGGTGGACTTGCTCGATGGATGCAGTCAGCGTCCTACGCCATCTGGCATCCACGGTGCGAGCTTATTGTGTGAGCCGCAATTTCGGTCATCCCAGACCTGGGCACAGCGGTTGGATGCGCGGGGAGCGCCCGCTACGCTCGCATGGCCTACCCACCGCCGACGAGAGGACGCGCGTGCCATCTGTCTGCGCAGTAGTGGTGACATACAACCGAGCCGAATTGCTGCACGAATGCCTGAACGCGTTGCAGGCGCAATCGGTTCCCGTTTCGATTCTTGTTGTCAACAATGCATCGACCGACGACACCGCCGAGGTGCTCGACCGTCACCGGGACCACATCGACGTGGTCGACCTTCCCGAGAATGTCGGTGGGGCCGGAGGCTTTACCCGAGGGCTGAAGGCCGCGATGGAATCGGCAGCTGAGTACTTCTGGATCCTCGATGACGACACGATTCCCGACGCCGACTGCCTCGAAGCACTGCTTCAGGCTGACAATGACGCCCGCGAGTTGGGAAGCCGTCCCGCCTTCACCGCCTCACGCGTGGTGTGGTCGGACGGGCGGCGTCATCCCATGAATCAGGGAATGATCGATGATCGGCACGATCATGCCGAGGTCGCCGCCTCCGTCCGCTGCGTTGCGCTCAAAGCGGCCTCGTTCGTGTCGGTACTCGTTCCCCGTTCGGCCGTCGAGACATACGGCTATCCAATTGAGGACTTCTTCATCTGGGGCGACGATGTCGAGTACACCTCGCGGCTCTCTTTCGACGCACCGGGACTTCTCGTGCCTTCGAGTGTCGCTACCCACAAGACGGCCTATTACGAGACCAAAGTAGGCGCCCGCTATTACTACCGCGCACGCAACTGGCTATGGATCGTGCGGTTCTCGCCCGCTTTCCGCTCGGAGCGTCGCAAGTTGCTGATCCGGCATCTTCGGGGCGTCGTGGGCACTCTGGCCAGCAATCGCACTCGCGAAGTGTGGGGAGCTGCGGCCCGGGGGCTGCGTGACGGCCTGACCAAGCGCCCCGGCACCGCGGATATCCGCTGGCCGCACGGCAGTCAGGGAGCCTGAACGGGTCGTCGAGACCCGACCACAACCGCGGGATTCCCACCGACGATCGCGTAGGCAGGCACATCGCGGGTGACGACAGATCCGGCGCCCACGATACTTCCCTGCCCGATGCGCCGACCCGGGAGAATCGTGACATTCGCGCCGACCCAGACGTCGTCCTCGATGACGACCGGAAGATCGGGGAGGAACCCCTGGGTGTTCATGGGGCGGTCTGTGGAGCGGGTTGCGTGGCGACTCGCAAGGATGCAGCAGCGAGGCCCCATCATCACGTCCTTGCCCACGGTGAGAGGGCCGATCACCAACAAATCTAGACCGAGATCGGAGCGGTCACCTAGGCGTATGCCCCTCCCCGATCCGAACCATGCGCCGCGCTCGACATTGACGTCCCGGCCACACTCGTCGAGCATCCGACGGGCGAGCCACCCGCGCACCGCCTTCGCGAGGCGGCCTCCTGGGCGTGGAGACCAGGGGAGCCGGCGAGCGATCAGCCAATAGGCCACGGCTGCGGGATAGCGGAACGCGGAAGCGCTGGGTCTTCGACTCTCGGAGCTCACCTTACGAAACCTTTCCTTCAGGGCTAGGACACGCCTCAGCCGCGATCAGTAACGGTAGGTCTCCTGAAGCCACCTAACAGGGCTACGCAACAGGGCCGCCGCCTTCTTCTTCTGTACGGCGGAGTGAGCGCTCTTGAGCGGCCGCGGGTATGGGCCTTCCGAAGCTCGCACGTAGCCGAGGAACATGGCCAGCGAACCGATCAGGTAGGGCTTCCGAAGGGCGTAACGCAACATATGCAGCAGGAAATAGGGGAAGTAGTAGCCCGTCCACCGACAGACGCGACCGTTGCGGAACCGACCGTGAACGCTGCCTTCGCTGGCTCCGATGGCCCGGGCGAGCTGCACCCGCGCCTCTTTCAGCACCACAACCCGCATGCCGGCAGCCTGAATCGCGACCTCGTCCATGACGTCGAAGCCAATCGCGGAGGGCAACTCCCCAAGGGCGTCGTATGCCACCTTGCTGTACAGCTTCACCGGCCCTGGGACGTGATGCGCCTGTTCCCTCATTCCAGCACCGACAATGACACCTCCGGCGAGACCGACGTCGGCTCCCATTGCGGCCGTCACCTGAGCTAGGTAGTTCTCCGGCAGCACCACGTCGGCATCCAACTTCATGATGTGAGTCACGTCCTGCACATCGAGAAGAGCCCGCTCGATGCCGAACCGCCACGCCGAATAGGCGGACCCGCCGATGAGCCCGCCCCCGTTCTGACGCTCGTGAACCCTTGGAACTGGCCAGGACTGTAGGCCCTGCAGGGCGGAAGCGGTTCCGTCAGAGCTGCCGTCGTTCACAACGACCCACTCGAAATCGCGAAGCGACTGCCGAGCGAGCGATGAGTGCACCGAGGTCACGTTGGCTTCCTCGTTATGCATAGGCGTGACGATCAAGATCTTCAATGGCTGGCCCTCCCGTTCTACAGGTAACCACAGCCCGCGGGCATCCAGAGGCTGTGGGGCTCTCATGCGATCCAAGTAGGATCGAGTCACATCGCGACCATTCAGCCGCTACTACCCGACGCGCGGATGACCGATTGCCTACGACCACGGGGGAGACAGGCGTAGACGAATGACTACGGTTCACGGCCGCGCGGTCACAATCGAGCACATCCGGTTCGACGCCATGAGCGAGCCGCAGGTCGTCGCCCACGTCATCGAGTCAGTCAAGGCGGGAGAGTCGGGCCTTCTCGTCACCCCCAACACCAGCATCCTGCGCATGACCAAGTCGCCATCCCTGGCGTCGGTAGTCGAGCGAGCGGGGTTGGTGGTCGCAGACGGGATGCCGCTCATCTGGGCGGCTCGCCTCAAGGGAACACCGCTGCCTGAGCGAGTTGCCGGCGCCTCTCTGATCTGGAGTCTGAGTACCGCCGCCGCCGCAAACGGCGTCGCCATCTACCTCATCGGGGGTGCGGAGGCGGCAGCGGCAGAGGCAGCCGGTGACGCACTTCGTGAGCACGCTCCCGGGCTACGGGTCGCGGGCTGGGATCATCCGCCATTCGGGTTCGAGGACGACGAGCAGTACCTCTCCGCCCTTGCAGCAGACATCCGGCGGACCTCGCCGGGTTTGATCTTTGTCGGTCTGGGTTTCCCCAAGCAGGAACTGGTAGCCGAGGCGCTGCGTGCTCGCGGGGTTCGCGGCTGGTTCCTCGGTTGCGGAGCGGCGATCAACTTCGCAGGTGGGCACCAGACGCGTGCGCCCATTCATCTTCAGAAGTCCGGGCTCGAGTGGCTGCATCGGCTGCTGTCGGAGCCGAGGCGCTTGGCTCCTCGCTACGCACGCGACGCCGTCTTCGCGGCCGGCTTCCTGGCGCGAGCCTCGCGAGACGGCCTGACAGCCCTACTTCGACGTCCCGCCCCGGGGAACGACCGCCGCCAGAGCCGGTCGCGCGATTCAATACAGGCACAGTGAGCAGTGCCGGAAGAGCCGTGAGCCACAGCGAGCGCCGGGTCGCCTACCTGGTGAGCCAATACCCCGCTTTCTCGCATGCCTTCATCACCACCGAGATCGAAGCTCTCCGCCAGTCAGGTTGGGAAGTCCTGCCAGTGAGCGTGAACCGAGCGCGGCTCACCGGCCACCCGGACGACGATCGGACCTTCCGCATCAAGGCAGCCCCGATGACGTCCGTCGTTCAGGCAAATCTCAGGCTCTTGGCGACGGGGCCCGCCACTTACATCCGTGCCCTCCGGTCCGCCCTCAGCCGAGCACGCGGGCGCGGCCGTCCCCTTCGCGCGATCCTCTGGCAGCTCTTCTACACAGCCCAGGCAGCGGTGCTTCTTCGTCACCTCGAGAGGTCAGGAGTCGCGCACGTCCATGTTCATTTCGGGAACAACGCCGCCGATATCGCTGCGATAGTCAGCGATCTCTCCCGCGCGGGCAGGAACCGTCCGAACATCACGTGGTCGCTGACTGTACATGGGCCCTCCGACTTCCGAGACGCCGCGAAGTGGGGGCTGAAGGAGAAGATCCGCCTGGCCGAATTCGTCACGTCGATCTCTGCATTCGGTCTTCGTGCGACCCGTGAAATCGCACCGACTGAACCCGCCAGCAAATTCGACATTGTCCGCATGGGTCTGTCTCGTGAAGAGTTCGAGCGGGTTGCCGAATCCGCCGTGTCGGCACCGCTCCCGCCCAGCGGAGACCGGTTCAAAGTGCTGTTCGTCGGTCGGCTGGTTCCCGAGAAGGCGCCGGGCAATCTACTGGCGGCACTCAAGTTGCTGTCTGCCAGCCCGTCGCTCGCCGGACGTCACATTGAGGCCCTCTTCGTCGGAGGGGGGCCGTTGGCAGACGATCTGGCCACCGCTGCCCAGAACCTGCCGGCATCCATGACGGTGGAGTTCACGGGTCCCATGGGCCACGAGGAGGTGCTCCGCCTCTACAGATGGGCGGATGTCTTCTGCCTGCCCAGCCTCTCGGAGGGCCTGCCGGTGGTCCTCATGGAGGCTCTGGCGTCAGGACTTCCCGTCATCACAACACCAGTCGCAGGCATTCCCGAGCTCATCATCGACGGTGAGAGCGGCTTGCTTGTCGAACCCGGTGACGTCATCGGGCTGGAAGGGGCACTCGAGCGCCTGGCAACGGACCCTGTCCTCAGGAAGTCCTTGGCGGGAAAGGGCCGGCTGGCAGTGATGACGACTCACGACGCCGCTGTGAACGTCGAGCGCCTCGCGGAACGATACAGCGCCGTCGTAAGCGGCACCTGACGAGGTCACGGCTTCACGAGCGTGAGCACCTCGCGCAGAGACTCCCGGCGCATGAGCGCCAACGCCAAGATGTAGGCCGCGGCGCCTACGAGGATCTGGATCAGTGCCACCCATCCCTCTTCGCGCTCCCATCCGGTCACCGCTGGTAGCAGCCAGGTGAGGCCTGCCATCACCACGGCGGCCAGCGTCGGGATCGCGGCGTCCATCAGAAGCCGCCCGACAGTCACAGGCACGCCGCGGACTGCGGCTGCAAGTTCGAACGGAAGCCCGATCCAATACCTCGCCAGGACCGCGGCCGCCACGCCTGCCGCACCCCATTGAAGGCCCACCACCATGCCGACGATCCCCAGGCCGTTCCACAGGAGCGCGACGCGGAACATCGTCCCCGTCCGATCGCGCGCCTGATACAGCCATGAGGTCGTCAGGGTCAACACCTGAGGAATCCCGGCGATGCTCAGCAACTGAAGCAAGGGCACCGACGCGACCCACTGCGGACCCCAGAGAAGCGGAACCGCTCCAGGTGCGACGACGGCCAGACCAGCCATGACGGGCACCGATATCACGGCGACGCCTCGAAAGCTCCGCCTATACGCAGCCACGAGTCTCGCGGGCTCTTCCCGCATACGCGCAAGAGCAGGTGATACGGCGCCGCCTGCTGCAAGAAGGACCTGGTTGAGCGGAAGCAGAACCAGGTTGTAGGCGCGGTTGTAGAAGCCGAGTTGCGCTGCCCCGAGGAAGCGGCCGATGAGCAGGTTGTCCGCGTTCTTCCCCCAGTAGTCCACGATATTCGCCCCTACGAGCGGAACGGCGTACGGCAGCAGCCCGCGCAGCGCGGCGAGCGAGATGAAGCTGCGAGGTCGCCAGCCGCACACGATGAAGTAGCTGATCGACGACACAGCCTGGGCCGCCAGCGGGCCGATCGCCAGAGCGAAGACGCCAGCGCCAGCGAAGGCCAGTACAAGCGTCACAACGAGGCCGAAGACCATGGCAAGCCCCGGCACGAGCGCGCTCGCTCGGTAACGCGATTGGCGGCGGAGAATCACGTCGTGCACGAGGCCCAGGTGGACCGCGAAGGTCAAGCCGACCAGCGGCGCCAGATCGAGGAGAACGGGTTCCCCGAAGAAGTCTGCGATCCACGGCGCCAGTCCCCAGACCAGACCCGCTAGAAGAATTCCCCCCAGGGCGTTGGTCCAGAAAACCGTGCTGTAGTCGCGGTCCTCAGGTTCCTTCGCGTGCACCAGCGCGGAGTGCAGCCCACCCTCGAAGATGACGACGCCGAAGCTCACGATCACGCTTACGCTTGCGAACAACCCGAAGTCTTCAGGAGCGAGCAGGCGAGCGAGAATCAGACCGACAGCGAACTGCGCTGCTTGCATGCCCAAGCGTGCGGCCGCGAACCATCTGGCTCCCCCGCGAACGGTGTTCACAGCTTCACTCCTTGAGGGACGATGGCCCCGACATCGCCGTCCCGAGCATATCCGTCGCTGCCGCGCCACCTTCCCTCCCGCCTGATGCTCGGCGGCGAGGCGACTCCTTCGTCCGACGCGGCCCTACCTAAGCTCATCGAATGGCCAAGACGATCCTCCTGGGCTCAGCGGTTCTCGCCTTGCTTGGAGCGTTCCTGTGGCCACGCCCCGTCGAGCAGTTCTTCCTGCCCGGCATCGAGGCCCGCATCGCGGGTGGCGATAAGAGCGCCGAAGCGCAGCTGTTGATGTTCGACGCAGTCGTCAACGTCGCGGCGTTCTACTTCATCTGCGTTGTAGTGGCCACGGTCTTCTCTAGGATCACCTACGGGTTCGCGGGCGCCCTGTTGGTCGGCGTCTCTGTTGAGGCTGCGCAACTGGCCATCCCGGAACGCCACCCGGATGTGAAGGACATCGTCTACTGCGCTATCGGCGCAGTCATCGGTGCCGCGACGCTGGTGGTCCTGGAGCACATCACCCGGCACCCCGGCCCGTCGAACACGGAGACGGCGTTGGCGACGGGCGATCATCTCCAGTGAATCGTCGGGTCATGCTGAATCTCAGGTCGTGAGCGAGTGAGGCCGGTCTTCCTGCGCACCTCTGGTCCACGAACTGAAGGCCGCTTCCCGCGCGCTGCCGCGTTCGTCGCCCTGCTGTCCCTGTTCTCCGGCGAGGCATTGCGGAACGCGCTCAGTTGGTACGGGTTCGCGGGCTGGTCGGTCGTAATGCTGACGCTGTTGATCGTGGTGTATGCCCTCGCACCTCGAGCGCCCGGCTCGGGACCGACCCGCGCTCGCGGACGCGCGCTGCTGAGCCGCGGCCCTGCGGTGTTGCTCCTCGGAGCCTTCATCCTGTGGGCTCTGCTATCAGTTCTATGGTCCGACTACCGCCTCGCAACCCTCCTCGCTGTGGTCGTGCTGCTGGTCACCACGTTCGCCGCGATCACCATCGTCCGAGCCAGAGGATGGGCTGGCACGGTTCGAACGCTGTCGTGGGCGCTGCTGACCGTGGTCGGTCTGTCTCTCCTCTTCGAACTCATGGTCGAGGCGATCGGGCGGCCCGTGCTCCCCGTCTTCCCCATCAATGTGGAGCCAGGCGAGAAGGTGCCCGACGCCTTCTACTGGAGTAGGGCACTCCTGTTCGAGGGCGGGCGGATCCAGGGCATCCTCGGGAACGCCAACCTGCTCGGGTTCGTCGCGCTTCTCCTTCTTATCGTCGCCGGCTGCCAGTGGGCTGCCGGCACGGTCCCCCGGGGATATGGGGCGGTCGCCGTGGCGCTGGCCGTGGCGACCCTCGCCCTGACCCGGTCGTCCACGGTGATCGCGGCCACCATCGCGGTCGTGGTGCTGCTCGTCGTGGTGCTGCTCGGGCGGCGGAGCAGGTGGGCTGGGTGGGCAGTCGCCGCCGGCGTAGTCATCGTGGGGAGTGTGGGGGCCGTCCTCTTCTCCCCGCAGCTGCTCGGGCTGCTCGGGAAGAGCGACGACCTGACCGGGCGACTGGACATCTGGGCATCGGTCACCGACCTGTTCCTCGAGCGATCGGTCATCGGCTGGGGGTGGACCAGCTATTGGCAGCCGTGGGTGCCGCTGTTCCAGGAACTGGCCGAGCGGAATGGAGTCGTGTACCTGCAGGCCCACAACGCGTTCCTCGATGTCGCGTTCCAGCTGGGCGTGATCGGGCTGGCGCTGTTCGTCGGGTTCATCGTCGCGACCTGCATGGCCATCGGACGGCGGGGAATCCCGCTCCAGGGTGAAGGGCTCCGCGACGCCGGTTGGGTCGTGGGGAAGCTCCTTCCCTCACTGCTCCTCGCGGCGCTCCTCACTCAGGCAGTCGCCGAGAGCCGCCTCCTGGTGGAGGGGAACTGGGCTCTGCTCTGCATCATCGCCTTCGCCGCGTCCGGTGTGGGCAGAGGAACGACGAGCAATGCGCCCGCTCTCCCTGAACACGGGACTGCCGGGCCGGAGCTCAGGCAGCCCCGACCTTCCTCATCGCCGGGGCGATCCGCTCGACGGCCTCGCTGATCAGGCGCGCGGCTCGTTCGTGCTCCCCCTGGGGACGCCGGTACGGATCGGGGATGTCGTCATCCTCCGGCAGGTGCGGAGGAGAATACCCGCGCTGCGCCGCGGCCGCTGCGACGAACTCCGGGCCCGCGATCCTCTCGGGGAGGCCCTGGGCCGCCGCGTCCACCAGCCGGGCGAACTGCCGCAGGGTGAAGGTGTAGCGCGCCGCTCGCGGGTGCAGAGCGACCACGTCGGCACGGTGTTCCCGGGATGCGGTGAGCACCAGGCCGGCGTCGCGAACCAGGTCGGGGCTGATGGGCCGCGAGGCGTGACCTGAGGGATCGCCGCCATACCGGGTGGAGAGGACAGCATCCTCCTCCGGCATCGGGTCGCCGGACCGTGCACGCGTGCCGGCACTCGAGAAGGACAGGTACTCGTCCTCGCCGACATGTGCGCGCAGCAGCTGCTCAGCGAGGGGCGACCGGCACAGGTTGCCGGTGCAGACGATGAGGACCGGGAAGCTCGCGACGGTCACCGCCGGACGCCGTTCGAGCCGCACCCCATGGGACGTGTCGACGGAAGGAGCGCCCGGATCATCACGGGCGATGATAGCGGCCGGACCGTGCGCATCCCTGCCCCTGCCCTCGCGAGGTGCCGGTCGCCTGTCGCCCGAAGGGGGACGCGAGACTTCCCGTCCGCGGCGATAGCGTTGCTCGAGGCGTGCCCTCGGCGCCGAACAGACCCGACCGTGAGGTGGCACTCGTTGAGCAGTCGACTCGAGCGCGCCGTGGCCGGTGTCGTCCGCAACGGCAACTGCTCGGGCTGCGGCGGCTGCGCCGTCCTGTCCTCGCGAGTGTCCATGGGCCTCGCCGATGACGGCTTCCTCCGCCCCGCAGTGGCGCCGACCGCCGACGCGTCCGCGGACCGTCACGAGGCGCGACTGTTCCGACGCAGCTGCCCCGGCAGTCGCCTCGGCGCCCCGACCGACCCGCGGCCGCACGACTCCCCCACCTTCGGGCGCTACGTCGCGGCGTGGGAGGGCTGGGCCGCCGACCCCGAGATCCGCTTCGCCGGGAGCAGCGCCGGGGTGCTCACTGCCCTGTCCACCTGGCTGGTCTCGTCCGGGCGGGCGCCGGCCGTCATCGGCGCCGCGTCCGACGCCGATCGCCCCTCCCGGACAGTCCCCGTCACCATCACCACGCGCGCGGAAGCGCTCGCCTCAGCCGGCTCCCGGTACGCCCCTGTCGGCACCGCCAGCCGCTACGACCCCGCGGGCGCCGCGGCGCTCGTCGGGAAACCCTGCGAGGCGTCGGCCGCACGCCAGCTGAATGAGGCGCTCGGCATCCCGGCTGCCCAGGCGCCGCTCCGCCTCTCCTTCTTCTGCGCGGGCACGCCCAGCCAGCGGGCGACCGACGCCCTGAGCGCAGAGCTCGGGGTGCCCGCGGACGACGCGGTCAGCCTCCGCTACCGGGGGAACGGCTGGCCGGGCGACTTCCGCGTCGTCGGCGCCGACGGAACCGTCGGTGCCACGAGCTACGACGATTCGTGGGGCAAGCACCTGGGGCGCGACCTGCAGTGGCGGTGCAAGATCTGCCCCGACGGCACCGGGGGCGATGGCGACGTGGCTGTCGGCGACTACTGGCGCGCGGACGAAGCCGGCTACCCGGTCTTCGACGACGCCGAAGGATCGTCGGCCGTGATCGCCCGCACCCAGCGAGGAGCAGCGCTCGTCGAGGCGGCGATAGCGGAGGGCATCCTCGTCGCGCGGCGTGTCGATCTTGCGGAGGTGGCAGCCATCCAGCCCCTCCAGCGCACGCGCCGGGTCACGCTCGTCGGTCGGATGCTCGGGCGGCTGGCAGCCGGCCGCAAGGTCCCGCGCTACCGCGGATACGGGCTTCTCGGCCTCGCGCGGCGGGACCCGCGCGCCAACATCCGTGCCGCTCGCGGGACCTTCACCAGGTCCCGAAACGGGGGCTGACGAAGCTCACCCTGCACCAGAGGGTGTTACCGGATCTGCGAAACGTCTGCTTAGGGTGATGGCTCCCCACCCGAACCCGAAGGCTTTCGCATGCGATCTTTCGCCATGTCCACCTCCCATAGCCGCGTCCGCGGCCTACTCGGCACCCTGGCCGCACTCGCGCTCGCAGTCGGCGGACTGGCCGTCGGCCCCGCCCAGAACGCCGCCGCAGCCGCATCGACGACCGTGGCCAAGCGGGTCGTCTACGGCGACCAGATCATCAAGACACCCGGCACCATCCTCGACAACCTCGACATCCGGGGGCGCGTCATCGTCCAGGCGGCCGACGTCACCATCCGGAACTCGATCATCCGGGGCACCTCAGCCGGCAGCATGCACTCGCTGGTCGACGCGATGGCCGGTGCGCCGCGCCTGAAGATCATCGACACCGAGATCGCGTCGACCGTCGCGAAGCCGATCAACGGCGTCATGGGCTCCAACTTCAGCCTGCTGCGAGTGAACATCCACCGCGTCATCGACCAGGTGCACATCGTCGGCAGCAACGTGACCATCGCGGACTCGCGACTGCACAGCAACTTCC
>DATCMN010000068.1:0-3453 GCA_036563405.1 Naasia sp.
ATCCCCGCCTCCTCACCGGCAGCATCTGGCTCTACCTCCCCGCTGAGTGGTTCGTCACCGGCTACTACCCGGGCCTCCTCTGGCTCGCCTACCCGCTCGCCGGACTGGTCCTCGCCCGGTCCGATCTCCGCAGCAGCCGGACGCAGGTGGTGGCGCTCGTGTGCGGAGCCGCCGCGAGCGCCGTCGGCTACGGCGGCGCACTGCTGCTAGGCGAGGACGCGAGCGCCCACTCCGACACGCTGTGGGAGGGGCTCGGCGCCGGCGGCCTCGCCGTGGCGGCGATCGCGGTGCTGCTGCTGGTCACCAGGGCGCGGCCGGTCGCGCTGGCCCTGTACCCCCTGGGTGCTGCCGGCTCGATGCCACTGTCGCTGTACACGGGGCAGATCCTCGCGATCACCGCGATGCGGGAGTCCGCGCCCGCGCTCGGCGTGACAGATCAGCAGCAGGCGACGCTCCTCGTCGTCCTCCTCGTCGGCGGGGTGGCGGCCGCGACGGCCTGGCGCCTGCTCCTCGGGAAGGGGCCCCTGGAGCGGGCCATGGCGTTCGCCAGCCGCCGGCCGCCGCGCTGATTGCAGGCCGCCGGGCGGGTGCTTGCATCGCCGTTGCACGGCGAACCACGCCCGCCGCCGGCAGGACCGGGGCGTCCAGCATGGGGCTCTCGACCCCGAAAGGCGCGGCCCATGTTCTTCTCGAAGCTCGACCCCGCACTCCGCTCCGCCCTCGAAGCGGCCGTGAGCGGCCCCGTCTTCCTGCCCGGCACCCCCGGCTGCACCGCCGAGGTCGCCGGACGGCGGTTCCCCGCCTTCGCCCGGCCCGCCGCGGTGGTCGGCGCGACCTGCGCCGAGGACGTCGCGTTCGCGGTCCGGGTGGCGAACCTGCACGGCGTGCCCGCCGCACTGTTCGCGCCCGGCTCGCGCGGCCGGCTGCGCGGCGCGGGCGGCATCGTCCTCACCACCTCCCGGATGACGGAGGTGACCGTCGACAGCGACGCCGGCACGGTTCGGATCGGCGCGGGCGCTCTGTGGGCGGACGTCGTCGCCGAAGCCGGCCGCTACGGGCTCAGCCCGCTCGGCGACGCGGCTGCCGCCGACGCGGCCCGCGCCTCCACCAGCACGGCAGTCGCCCTCGCGACCGCCGGCAGTCTCGGCGCGCTCGGTCGTGCGCTCGGCTTCGACGCGGACCGCGTGCGCGGCTTCGAGGTCGTGACAGGCGACGGCCGCTTCCTGCACGTCGACGCCGCGAGCGACCCGGAGCTGCTCGCCGCGCTGCTCGCCGGCAAGGCCGGCCGGACGATCGTCACGGAGGTCACGATCTCCCTGGTCGCGATTGCCGGTGCCGAACCGGCGCGGAACCCCTGGGCCGCAGAGGATGCCGACGAGGTCCTGCGCCGCTGGGTGGCGGAGTCGGCCGGCGTGCGGGTCCCCGCGCGCTCGGGTGCTCGCACTCGGGAGCTCCTCCGCCGCTGAGTCGCTGATCAGTCCGGGACCGCAGCCGCATCGGCGAGGGCGGGCGGCGCGACCAGGGCTCCGACGGGCCTAGCCTTCCGGAGTGGACGGTCTCCTGCTCGCCTCGCTCAGCGGTCTGATCGCCGCCAGCACTCTTCTCCTCGGCGCGGCCGTCGCCTGGCTGGTGCGCGTGCCGCCCACGGTCGTGGCGGCGATCCTGGCGTTCGGTGCAGGCGTCCTCATCTCCGCGCTCGCGTACGAACTCGTCGCCGAGGCGAACGACGACGGCGGCCTGCTTCCGACGATCGCCGGGTTCCTCGTCGGGGCGCTGCTGTTCGTGGGCGCGGACTGGCTGCTGAGTCGCCGCGGCGCGGGCGACAGGAAGCGGCCGGGCGGCACGGGAGGCGAGGGCGGCGGGGCGGCGATCGCCGTCGGCGCGCTCATCGACGGGGTGCCGGAGTCGGTGGTGCTGGGGCTCAGCGTCGCCACCGGGGGCGGCGGTCTGAGCATCCCGATCATCGCCGCCATCGCCATCTCGAACATCCCCGAGGGGCTCGCGAGCACCGCCGGCATGAAGTCGGACGGGCGGCGGGCCGGGTACGTCTTCGGCGTCTGGGGCGCGATCGCGGCGGCGTCCACGCTCGCCGCGCTGCTCGGCTACGCGGTGTTCGCGAGCGCGGGGCCGCAGGTCGTCGCGTTCGTGACCACGGTGGCGGCGGGCGGCATCCTCGCGATGGTGTCCAACACGATGATCCCCGAGGCGTTCGACAGGGACAGGGTGCTGACCGGTCTCTTCGCCACCCTCGGCTTCCTCACCGCGTTCGCGCTGCACGAGCTCGGCGGCTGACGGGGAGCCTTTCAGCTCGCTGCGGCTCGGAGTGCCCGGGAGAACGCGCACTCCGAGCCGGAACGTCTTCGCGGATCAGGACTCCGAGCGGGCTCCGCCCGGGTTCGGCACCGCCTGGAACTCGTCCCACGCGCGCTCGTAGGACGCCGCGTCGGACTGCAGGGTGTTCTGGAAGTAGCCGTCGAAGATCGGCTTGCCGCCGTGCTCGGGCAGATCGGGGAGCTCGGCCGCCTTCGCGGCGAACGTCCCGACCTCGTCCTCACGACCCGCCTGGTCGCGCAGCCACTGCGAGAAGCTCTGCTGCATCCGTCCGTCCTCCCTCAGCCCTCGGCCTGGCTCGGCTTGCCCTCAGCGGGCAGCACCTCGTGGTCGGGGCTGCCGTCTGCCGGGTCCGCACCCTCCGCCTGGGACGGCTTCTCCGCCATCGGGTCGGTCCCTGTCTGGTCACCGCTCATCGGCTCTCCTCCTTCATCTCGGCTGGTGGTGGTTCGCGCGCGGTCAGCGCAGCCGAACCGGTCCCGCGTCGATGGCGACGCGGAAGAGCGAGTACGGGTAGACGCGCAGGTCCTGCCCGCCCTGGTACTTGGCCTGGCGGTGCAGCTGGTTCGCCGTCACGTAGAGGTGACCGTCGGCCGCCACCGACATGGTGTCGGGCCAGAGCAGCCGCGGGTCGTGCACCAGCGTCTCCAGTTCGCCGTCCGGGAGGCGGCGCAGGATCGCGTTGTGCTCGTAGTCGGTGGCGTAGAAGCTGCCGGCGTCGTCCGTCTCGAGACCGTCCGAGCCGCAGCCCTTGTCGCCCTCGTCCCGCACCGATGCCGCGACGGCGTCATCGTCGACGGCGCGGTCAGCGAGCGCATCGGTGGCCACGCTGTACCAGCGGCGCGACGCCAGCGGGCAGTACCAGAGGCGCTCCCCGTCGGCGGAGATCGCGATGCCGTCCGCCCCCATCGCGACAGGGGTGGTCCCGCCGTCCTCGGCGCGCTCGCGGAACACCCGGCCCTCCGCCACGGGCACGAATTCGTCGCCCGGCAGAGCCTTCGTGGACGGGTGCTCGTGCAGGCGCCGCCACGCCTCTCCGGTGGCGAGGTCGACCACGATGATGCCGTTGGGCCCGGAATCCGACGAGTCGGTGATGTAGGCGACACCGCCGTCGCCGCGGCG
>DATCMN010000074.1:0-3483 GCA_036563405.1 Naasia sp.
TCGAGCGGCAGCTCCGGGCCGATCAGGATGCCGGTCAGGAACGGGGTGGGCCCGCGGAAGAAGATGCCGAGGCCGATGCCGGCGAGATCCCAGGCGAGGAAGAACGCGATGCCGGCGGCGAGCACGAGCGTCGCCCGGCGCGCGTCCGCCGCGAAGAACAGCCGGAAGCGCCGATCGAGCACGGCCATCCCGAAGAGCGAGACGAGCAGGCCGGCGAGGTAGACCAGCCCCATCACACGGTCCGGGCGGGCTGAGGCCGGGCGGCGGCCTCGCCCGGCAGGGGCAGCGGGCCCGCCGAGGTGTCCCCGCGCAGGCGCTTCAGCACCAGCTCGGCGCTGATCACGCACATGGGCAGGCCGATGCCGGGGATGGTGGAGCCGCCCGCGTAGAGCAGGCCGTCCACCCGACGGCTGATGTTGCCGGCCCGGAAGAAGGCGCTCTGCCGGAGCACGTGAGCGGGCCCGAGGGCGGTGCCCTTCCACGCGCCGAGGGTGTCGGCGAAGTCGCCGGGCGCCGCGCTGTGCCGGACCACGATGCGCTCCTGGAGATCGGGAATGCCCGCCCATCGGGCGATCTGGCCGAGCACCCTGTCGCCGAGGGCTTCGACGTCGGGCTCTCCCCCGTGGCCGATCGCCGGGTCGGCGGGGACGGGGACCAGGACGAAGACGTTCTCGAACCCGTCGGGGGCCACACTGCCGTCGGTCGCGCTCGGCTTGCAGACGTAGATCGACGCGGGGTCCGGGACGGAGGCGTTCCGGCCGAAGATGGCGTCGAAGCCGGGACGCCAGTCCTTCGCGAAGAACAGGGTGTGGTGCCCGAGCTGCGGCAGCGGGCCGCGCACCCCCAGATAGAGGAGCAGGGCGCCGGGCCCGGCGACCTTGTTCCGCCACCACGACTCCGGGTAGGTCTGCAGCTCGCGGGGCAGCAGCCGCGTCTCGGCGGCGTGCAGGTCGCACGCCGCCACCACGATGTCGGCCGGCTCGAAGGCCTCGGTGCCGTCGTCGGCCCGCACGTGCACGCCGGTGGCGGCGGCGCGACGGCCGGCGGCACGGGTGGCGATGCGCGTCACCGGCGTCCCGGTCCGGATGGTGACGCCCTCGCCGCGCGCCAGGCCCTCGATCGCGTCGATGACCCGGATCAGGCCGCCCTGCGGGTACAGCACGCCGTCCTCGAGGTCGAGGTGGCTCATCAGGTGGTACATGCTGGGCGTCGCGAACGGCGAGGACCCGAGGAACACGGCCGGGTACCCGAGCACCTGGCGCAGACGTCCGTCGGTGAAGCGCCGCCGCACCAGCCTGTCGAGCGGCACGGTGAGCAGCGGCACCAGCTTGCCGAACCGCCGGCGGACGTCCGCGGCGAAGACCGGTCCGAGTCGCTGGAAGGTGCTGTACAGGAAGAACCGCTTCGCGAGCTCGTACACCTCCTTCGCGGAGTCGAGGTATGCGCCCAGGCGCGCTCCGGCGCCGGGCTCGATGCGCTCGAACAGGGCGACGTTCTCGTCCCGCGTCGCCGCGATCTCCAGCCGCTCCCCCGGTCCCGCGCCGCGCGGCTCGAAGATGACCGCGTAGCCGGGGTCGAGGCGCACCAGGTCGAGCTGCTCGGCGGCACTCGTGCCGAGCATCCGGAAGAAGTGGTCGAAGACCTCCGGCA
Source organism: Naasia sp. (assembly GCA_036563405.1). GTDB lineage: Bacteria > Actinomycetota > Actinomycetes > Actinomycetales > Microbacteriaceae > Naasia. The sequence continues at coordinate 1,651 of DATCMN010000074.1, forward strand.
TGAGGTACCAGGACGGGCCCTCGTCGAACCGGAAGTCGCCGTCGGTGAACGACGCGGCGCGCCCGCCGACCTTGTCGCGTGCCTCGTACACGGTCACCGAGTGGCCGTCCCGGGCGAGCAGCGCCGCAGTGGCGAGACCGCTGATGCCGCCGCCGATCACCGCGACGCGGCGGGGGGCGGGTCGGGCCGGCATCATGAGAGGCTCCTGTCGGCGGCCGCCGCGGCGACGATCCGCAGCTTCACCGGGTCGGGCACGCGCACCCGCGTGGTGGCGAGCCGGGCCGCGGGCGTCGCGCGCACCCGACGGGAGAGCTCCGCGAACAGCCCGTGGGCGGCGCGGACCGCCCGCCGGCTCCCCCACGGCAGCTCGGGCAGGACGGCGCGGGCGAGGGCGAGGTCGGCGTCCAGATCGTCGACGAGCGCCGTCTTCTGCGACTCGTCGAAGGTTTCCACGCGGACGCCGGGGAAGTAGCTGCGGCCGAGCTCCCCGAAGTCCGTGGCGAGGTCGCGCAGGAAGTTCACCTTCTGGAACGCGGCCCCGAGCGCCCGGGCGCCGGTCTCCATCCGGGCACGATCCCGCGGTTCATGCCCGACGAGGAATGCAGCGAGGCACATCAGGCCGACGACCTCCGCCGACCCGTAGACGTACTCGCGGAACGACTCGGGGGTGTGCTCGGTGGCGGTGAGGTCGGCCCGCATCGACGCGAAGAACGGCCGGGTGAGTTCGGCGCCGAAGCCCGTCGCGCGCGCGGTGCCCGCGAAGGCGTGCACCACCAGATTGGTGCTGTAGCCGGTGACGAGGGCGTCCTCCACCTCCCGCTCGAGGGCGTCGAGGCGCTCCGCCACCTGCGCGGCGGGCAGCCCCGCGGACGCCGCGACGCCATCCACCACCTCGTCGGCGACCCGCACCAGCGCGTAGATGTTCGTGACGTGCCGCCGGATCCCGCGCTCGAGCAGCCGTGACGCGAGCCCGAACGAGCTGGAATACCGCCGGATCACGACGCCGGACGCCTCGGCGGCGACCCTGTCGTAGAGGTCGCGCCCGGCCGTCTGCGTCATCGGTCCCTGTCCAGCGCCTCGCGCACCAGCGGGAGGAGCCGGGTCGCGACAGACGCGGGGAGCTCGTCGAGCAGTCGCATGGCTTCGCCGGCATGCTTCGACGCGAGGGTGCGGGTGAAGGTGTCGGCCCCGCAGGCGATGAGTCGGCGCCGCACCTCGGCCGCCTCCTCGGCCGTGAGATCCGGCTTTCCCACGAACGCCTGCATGCCGTCCCAGGCATCAGTCGTCGCGGCGAACGCGACGGGCACCGTGCGCTTGCCCTCACGCAGGTCGCCGAGCGTGCTCTTGCCCGTCCGAGCCTCATCGCCGAAGACGCCGAGCAGGTCGTCCATGGCCTGGTAGGCGATGCCGAGCTCCCGGCCGAACTCGCCGAGCAGGGCGAGCTGGCGCTCGTCCGCCCCCGCGAGCACGCCGCCCGCCTGAAGCGGGATCTCGAAGGTGTAGACGGCGGTCTTCAGGCGCTCCATGTCCACAACCGCGTCGACGCTCGGCACGTCCGGCGAGATCGAGAAGTCGACGTCGATGAGCTCGCCCGCCGCGGAGGCGAACACGGCCTCGTCGAACAGCGCGAGCACGCGCTCCCGGACGTCCGGCTCGAGACCCGCCGTGTCGACTATCCGATAGGCCCCGGTGAGGGCGAGGTCGCCGGCGATGATGGCGGTCGACATCCCGCGGTGCTCGGCGGTGGGGATCGGGATGCCTGCGGTCGTCGCGTCGTCCCGGTAGCGGCCGGACACGTTCGGGGTTCCCCGCCGGGTGAAGTCCCGGTCGATG
>DATCMN010000082.1:0-5364 GCA_036563405.1 Naasia sp.
CATCGAAGGTCGCCATCCCGCTCCCACAGGTCCGACGCGCCCCTCCCTGGGAGTTCAACCCCTCTGACACCGCTTCCGTGGGGTGTGCACTGGAAGCATGAACATCGACAAGAGCCAGATCCTGGAGTTCCTCACCAGCCAGGGCAAGGACCACGAGGCACGGCAGGCGGAGACCGAGCTGCCCGACACGGTCGACACCGACAAGCACCAGAACCTCCTGGAGAAGTTCGGCATCAACCCGGCCGATCTGATCGGCAAGTTCATGGGCGGCGGCGGCAAGGGTGGCGGCGGCGGCCTGGGCGGCCTGCTCGGCGGCTGATCCGCCTCGCGTGCTGCCGCACCGCCGGCCCGGAAGAGTCGGGGGTGCGGCGCGCCCCGAACCCGATCCCTGCGCGAAGGCCACGAGCGGCAGACTGGGCGGGTGCCGCTCACCATCCCCGTCCTCGACATCGACCGCGACCCGGCTGAGGTCGGCCGGGAGATCGACGAGACCCTGCGCACCGTCGGCTTCTTCCAGATCGTCGGGCACGGCGTGCGGCCGGACACCGCGGACGCGTGCTGGAACGCCGCCCGCGCGTTCTTCGACCTCCCTCTCGACGCGAAGGAGGAGGTGGACCGGGGCGACGGCCTGTACGGCTACTTCCCGATGCGCTCCGAGTCGCTCGCGAAGTCCCGCGGCGATACGGCGCCCGGAGACCTGAAGGAGTCCTTCAACATGGGCCCGCTCGCCGGGCCCGCGCATCGGGACGCCGACGCGGACGAGGCCGCGCTGTTCGCCCCCAACCGCTGGCCCTCGGCCCTGCCTGAGATGCGGACGGCGTGGGAGCGGTACTTCGCGGAGATGTCTCGCCTCGCGGATCGGCTGATGTCGATCTTCGCGCGAGGACTGGACCTGCCCGCCGATTTCTTCGCCCAGCACATCGACGCAAGTCCGCGCGCGCTTCGCGCCATCAACTACCCGGCCCAGCCCCTGCCGGTGCTTGAGGGGCAGCTGCGCGCCGGGGTGCACACCGACTACGGGACCCTCACGATCCTGCGCCAGGAGACCGGGCGCGGCGGACTCCAGGTGCACGACGGCCGCTCCGACGCTTGGGTCGACGTGCCCGCCGTGGACGGTGCCTTCGTCATCAACATCGGCGATCTGATGGCGCGCTGGACGAACGACAGGTGGACCTCCACCCTGCACCGGGTGATCAACCCGGACGCGGGTTCGGCGGTCTCCACCCGCCGGCAGAGCATGCCGTTCTTCCACAATGCGAACTACTCGGCGCTCGTGGAGGCCCTTCCGACGTGTGTGGGTCCGGGCGAGCAGCCGCGCTACGAGCCGGTGCTCGCAGGGCCGCACCTGGCCGGCAAGTCACGGAAGAGCGTTGCGCCATCCTGACCGCACGGTGGGAACGGGGGCGCCCAGCACCCTCTTCCTGCCCTGTCGACTACCCTGGGGTATCGGCTCTCCCCCAGACCCCGGGTCCGTCGTTTCAGAAACGGCTAGGCGTCAGGGTGTTTGCAGTGGAGAAGATCAATTATTGCGCGGGGAGTTCCTTCGTTACGGGGGACGCGATCGCCGGCGCGCTCATCGAGTACGCGCGGTGGGTGACCGCGCTGCAGGAGACCGCACGCGTCTGGGTGCCGCTCCGTCGTCCGGACGGCTCCGTCGGCCGGATCCGGATCCTCCTCAGCAGGGTCACGCAGCTGTCGTCTGAAGTGCTGCCGGAGTCGTCGGGCGACCTTCACGATGACGACTTCCTGGACGAGATGCGCAGGCGCACGCGGCTGCTCGCCTCCCCGCCGACGCCCCAGCCCGAGTCGCCCGAGTCGCCCGAGGAGATCCTGCTCTCCCTCGACTACTGAGCGCCGTAGCCGGAGCTCAGAAGATGAGAGTGCGGTCGACGAGGCCCTGCGCGACGTCGGACAGCGGGAGGCTGTTGCTCCGGGCATAGGCCCGCATCATCGCGAAGGCTTCGTCCACGGGGACCCGGTGGGTGTGCGCGAGCACGCCCTTGGCCTGTTCGATCGCGATGCGGGAGGTGAGCGCGCCCTGCAGTTGCGCCCGCACCTCGTCGGCGGCCCGCAGGGTCCGCTCGTTCAGGATCCCGATGGTCGCCATGTCCGCGAGGGCCTGGGCCGCCATCGCGTCGTCTTCGTCGAGCCCCCCGGGTGCCGACCGGAACAGATTGAGCGTCCCGATCGTGCTCTCGCGCAGGCGGAGCGGAATCGCGTGGACGGACCTGACCGAGTTCTCCCGGGCGACCGCCACGAACTCGCTCCAGCGGTCCGGCCCCTCCTCGATGTCCGGCACCGAGACGAGCCGCCCCTTCGTGAACGCGTCGATGCACGGCCCTGCCTCGACGCTCAACTGGATGGCCTCGACGACGCGGTTCTCCTCGCTGGTCGAGGCGACCAGCTCCAGCTGACCGGTGCCGTCGGCGAGGAGCAGCCCGGCCGCGGACACATCGAGCAGGTCGACGCAGGAGTCGACGAGTGTCTGCATCAGCTCGACCACGTCGTAGCCGACGACGAGCGTGTCGGCGAGCGAAGCGAGTGCGGTGAAGAGGCGGTTCTCCCGGGTCCCGGTGCTCATCGAGCCTCCTCGATGGACCATCCATCGGCGGTGAAGCTGAGGCGCCCGCTGAGGACGTCGTCGGCGACCTCCCGCATTGAGCGTCCCTCCGCGTACGCGTGCCCCTGCAGGAGGAGATGTGCGTCTTCCGCAGAGACGCCGCACTGGGCGATGACGAATCCTGTCGCCTGATGGACGGCTCGGCGGGAGAACGGAGCGGCGTCCCGGTCTGCGGGCTCCGCTGCGCCGTCCAGCAGCGCGCGACGGAGCACGTTCCTGCTGATGATCGAGGCGAGCCTCGACGTCTGCGACGTCGTCTCCTCGCCCAGCTCGCCCGGTTCTCGCGCGTAGAGGTCGATCGCGCCGATCCGGAGGGGACCGATGAGCAGGGGGAAGGCGAAGATCGCGGCGACGTCCTCCTTCTCGGCCGCCGGGGAGAAGGCAGGCCAGTGGTGTCTCGGTGCCCGCCGCAGGTCGGGTTCGAGGATGGGACGGGCGGACGCCATCGCGTCCCAGCAGGGTCCCTCGCCCAGGTCGAACTGGATCTCGTCGATGCGAGCTATCACACCGTCGCTCGCCGCGACCGTCTCGGTGCCGAGGAAGTCGCCGAGCGTCGAGATCGAGGCGCCGTCGACGGCCAGGAACCCGAGCAGCGGGCCGGTGAGATCCGCCGTACTCCCCTCGGCGGCGACGAGAGCAGCGGCAGTGCTGCTGAAGGAGTTGCGCGTCACGGGTCCCACGTTATCCGCACTTCCTCTCCGTGCACTGAGTCTGCGGCCGACAGCGAAGCGCCCCGGGCCAGGAGGTCCGGGGCGCTTCGGGAGTCGGTGCTCAGACGCGGCGCGTGCCGCTCCGGCGGGTGACGGCCACCCAGATCAGCAGCACGATGATCGCGCCGATGATGGAGCCGATGATGCCCGACGGCTGGAGGAAGCCCTGGTTGGGGTCCGAGCCGAAGAGCAGGAAGCCGAGGAAGCCTCCCACGAAGGAGCCGACGATGCCGAGCAGGATCGTGGCGATGATGCCGAGGTTCTGCTTCCCTGGCACGATCAGCCGCGCAAGGAAGCCGGCGATCGCGCCGACGATGATGAGGCCGATGATGGTACCGAGCAAGAGGTCCGCCTTTCATGGAGGGTTGCTGTGCGTTTCAGTCTGGCGTTCCGAGGGTTTTCACAGAAACCCCTTGCATTTCGCGCGATCGCGTAGGTGAAGTCTCCTCAGTCTGGGAGCGCGCTGGAAAGAGTCGTCGGTTCGGCGGTGGCGGGCGTAGCGTCCGGAGCATGAGCACGCACACCTCCGGTGGCCCCGGCGACGACGCCATCGGCGAGCCCTTCGACCAGACAGGCGGCCTTGCGGGAGACCTCGACGGCGACTCCGACGGCACCGCTGCAAGCGATGTCGGCAGCGCTGCGGACCGCGACGGAGCCGACGGCAACGGCGGCATCCTCGACCACCTCGCCGACGACGACGCCACCCGGCTCCGGGACGACGAAGGCAACGAGCGCGGCGGCGGCGACAGGGTCTGACCCTCCGCCCCCACGCCCTGGTGAGTTGCCGCTTCCCGTTCCCGTTCCGGCCTCTTGGGGACGGAAGCCGGCAACTGGCGAGGTGAGTCAGCGGGGACCGAGGCTGTAGACGTCGAGACCGCGAGCGGCGATCCGGACCTCGATCCGGAACTCCGCCGCGCGGCCGGCCGGGGCCTCCTCCAGCTCGCCGTCGTGCGACAGCCGCGGCGGACCGTCCCGATCGGTGCGGACGCTGAGGCGCAGCACCTTCGCGGTGAACGACTCGACCCGGCTCTGCGGCGGCATCAGGCCGACGGCCCGCAGCACCGCGCTGATGCGCTTGCCGAAGATCAGGGACGCGACTGCGCGGATCCTCGAGCCGCCGACGTGCAGGATCCGCACATCGAGCACCCTGTCCGTCAGCCCGCGCCGCTGCATGGTCGAGACCAGGCGGGGATCGTTGCGGTCCACCGAGACGAACAGCGACCACGCCGTCGTCCGGCGCCCTGCGAGCCGAATCTCGACCGGGCGCAGCCGGCGGCCGAGCCGGGCCGCCGCGGTCAGTGACGCGCCCCACTTGGTGAGCCGGTCCTCGTCCTTGTCGCGTTCCGCGAGGAAGTCGGGGTACAGCCCTGTCGCGACGGCGTTCAGCACGGTGATCGGATCCCCGTCGTCGACGGCGGCCTCGGCCACATCGACCCTGAGGCCGCGGCCGGCCTGCAGCGCGTCGATCCCTGCGTCCACGGTCTCCGCCCCGGCTGCGCGCGCGAAGTGGTTGAAAGTGCCGGCGGGCAGCACCAGGAGCGGCAGGCCCGCCTTCCGCGCGACGTGCGCCACTGCGGACACGGTGCCGTCCCCGCCGCACACGCCCAGCACCCGAGGCGGTCGCGGGCCGTTCAGTGCGGCACGGATCACGCCGTCGACCGTCTCGCCTCGGCCGAGCACCCGGAGGGTCGCATCCGGGAGCCGGCGCGCAATGATCCGCAGCGGGTCGCGGCGGTGCACGTGGCGACCGGAGCGGCCGTTCGAGACGATGAAGACCCCCTCCCCGGTCGCGCTGGCGGGCAGTTCTATCGCGTCGCCCTGGCCGCCGATGCGGTGTCGCGGCACCAGGTGCGGGTCGAGGAGGCGTCCGGCCCCCGCCACCGCGGCGCCGAGGGCGACCCCGCCGACGACATCGGACAGCCAGTGCGCGCCCGTGTGCAGGCGCGAGTAGGCGACGCCGGCCGCGACCGGCGCGAGCAGCGCTCCCGCAGTCGGCGACTCAAAGGCGACTCCTGTCGCGAAGGCGGCAGCGCT
>DATCMN010000086.1:0-2326 GCA_036563405.1 Naasia sp.
CCGGTCTCCGCGGCGAGCGCCTCGAGCCGCTCCGCGCGACGGGCGACTCCGGTGACCTCCCAGCCGCGCTCCCGCAGCAGCGCGACGGTCGCCCAGCCGATCCCCGTGCTCGCACCCGTGACCACCGCTCGGCGCATGCCGCTCCCTCCGCACGGCGGCACCGCGCCGCCCCGTCCGACGATAGCGGGCGGCCGTAGGCTGACCGGTGTGACCACCGCCGGCGCCCCCGGGGGCCCGCGCGTGCGGGTTCCGCTCTGGGACAACGCGCGCTTCGCGGCGATCCTGCTCGTGGTGGCGGGCCACTCGGTGCAGAAGATGGCGCTGGAGGCCGACCCCGCTCTCGTCGTCTACCTGTTCATCTACGCGTTCCACGTGCCGCTCTTCGTGCTGGTCAGCGGTCACTTCTCCAAGGACCGCATGGAGCTCAAGGACCTGCGCCGGCTCGTCACCGACCTCCTCGTGCCGTACCTGCTCTTCGAGACGATCTGGACAGTCGTCCAGTGGCTCGTCGAGGGCAACACCGCCGTCAACTACGCGAACGCGTCGTGGACCCTGTGGTTCCTGCTCGCCCTCCTGATGTGGCGGCTGCTTCTGCCGGTCCTCGCCGTGCTGCGCTTCCCGCTGGTGTGGGCACTCGCCGCAGCGATGGCGGCCGGCTACACGGAGGAGATCGACAACACCCTCGCCCTGTCGCGGACGTTCGCGCTGCTGCCGTTCTTCGTCCTCGGCTGGCAGCTGCGCCGGATGCGGGCGGGCGAGCGCTGGCAGGAGGCGACGCTCCGCACAGTGGTCCCTGTCCGGATCGGCGCGGCGCTCCTCCTCGTCGCGACAGCGGTGGTGCTCGCCGTGTGGATCCCTGTCTGGCGCGAGGCGACGATCAAGTACTTCTTCTTCGCCGACGACCCGTACGCCCAGTTCGGCTACACCGAGTGGTGGGCCGGCCTCCTCCGGCTCGCGGTGATCGCCTTCTCGACACTCCTCTGCCTCGCCGTCCTGGCGCTCCTCCCCCGGCACGAGACCTGGTACAGCCCGCTGGGCGCCGCGACCCTCTACGTGTACCTGCTGCACACCTTCGTGCTCTACCCGCTGCGGGAGTCCGGCGTGCTGCGCGAGAACGCGACGATCCCCGGCCTGCTGGCGGCCCTCGCGCTCGCGGCGGCACTCACCCTCGCGCTGTCCTCCCCGCTGGTGCGACGCGTCTTCCGGCCCCTCGTCGAGCCGCGCGCGACCTTCCTGCTCCGCTCCGACCCCGATCGAGCTGCCGAGAGATAGGGCGACTCGGCGTCGAGTTGCCCGAGGACCGGGCAGGTCGGCGGGATGGGAGTGAGCGCGACCCGTATTACGTCTCGTGTCGGCGTCCCTGTCCCTTCCCGGGGAACGTACCTAGGCTCGCCCGCATGACCGACAACCAGTGGAAGTTCGAGACCCGGCAGGTCCACTCCGGCGCCTCCCCGGACCCGGTGACAAACGCCCGGGCCACCCCGATCTACAAGACGACGTCCTACGTCTTCAACAGCGCCGACCACGCGCGCAACCTGTTCGCGCTCGCCGAATTCGGCAACATCTACAGCCGCATCCAGAACCCGACCCAGGCGGTCGTCGAGGACCGGATCGCCGCGCTCGAAGGCGGGACAGCTGCGCTGCTGGTCGCCTCCGGCCAGGCGGCGGAGACCTATGCCGTGCTGAACATCGCGGAGGCCGGCGACCACATCGTGTCGTCGAGCTCCATCTACGGCGGCACCTACAACCTCTTCAAGTACACGCTCGCGAAGCTCGGCATCGAGACGACGTTCGTCGAGAACCAGGACGACGCCGACGAGTGGCGCCGCGCGGTCCGCCCGAACACGAAGCTGTTCTTCGCGGAGACGATCGGCAACCCGCAGATCAACATCCTCGACATCTCGCTGGTCGCCGACGCGGCGCACGAGGCGGGCGTGCCGCTGATCGTCGACAACACGATCGCGACCCCGTACCTCATCCGCCCGTTCGAGCACGGCGCCGACATCGTCGTGCACTCCGCCACCAAGTTCCTCGGCGGTCACGGCATCGTCATCGGCGGCGTGATCGTCGACGGCGGCAAGTTCGAGTGGTCGAAGAACGTCGAGAGGTTCCCGGGCCTCACCGAGCCGGACCCGTCGTACCACGGCGCCAGCTACACGGCCGCGGTCGGCGACCCGCTCGCCTACATCATCAAGGCGCGCGTGCAGCTGCTGCGCGACCTGGGTGCCGCCATCTCCGCCGACAGCGCCTTCTCGCTGCTGCAGGGCATCGAGACCCTCTCGCTGCGGATCGAGCGTCACGTGCAGAACGCGCAGGACGTCGCCGA
>DATCMN010000088.1:0-6208 GCA_036563405.1 Naasia sp.
TTCCCAGAGAGAGAACACCATGTCCACCTACGTCCTCGGCGCCTGTCCCATCTGGGGCCACGTCTCCCCGGTGATCGCCGTCGGCCAGCACCTGCGCGCCGCCGGCCACTCCGTCACCATGCTCACCGGCTCCCGCTTCCGTGAGCAGGTCGAGGCGGCCGGCCTCACCCACGTCGCCCTGCCGGCAGACGCCGACTTCGACGACCGGCAGCCGGACAGCTACATGCCGGACCGCGAGCGGTACCGCGGGATCGCACGCGTCCGCTACGAGATCGAGACCGTGTTCGTCCGCCGCACGGCCGGCCAATACCGCGGCATGCGCGCGCTGATCGACCAGCTGCACCCGGACGCCGTCCTCGTCGACTCCGTGTACTCGGGTGCCCTCCCGCTGCTGCTCGGCCCGGCGGAGTCCCGCCCGCCGATCGTGGCGCTCGGCATCGCCCCGCTCGGCCAGCGCAGCGTCGACACGGCCCCGTACGGCTTCGCCCTGCCGCCCGCGCGCTCCGCTGCGGTCAACAGGCTGCGCAACCGCGCGCTCCGTGCCCTGGTCGAGAAGGTGCTGTTCCGCCCCACCCAGGTGCTGGCGAACAAGATCCTCGCGGAGCTGGGGCTGCCGGCCTCGCCGCGCTTCGTGATGGACATGTCGGCGATGTTCGACAGGTTCTTCCAGCTGAGCATCCCGGCTTTCGAGTACCCGCGATCCGACCTCGCACCCAACACCTCGTTCGTCGGCCCCCTGCTGCCGAAGCTGCCGCAGGGCAGCGCCCTGCCCGAGTGGTGGGGCGATCTCGCCGCCGGACGCCCGGTTATCCACGTCACGCAGGGCACGCTCGACAACCAGGACTTCGGGCGGCTGATTCGTCCTGCGATCGACGGGCTCGCCGACCTGGACGCACTCGTCGTGGTCTCGACGGGCGGGCGGCCGGTGGTGGAGCTGGGCGACCTCCCCGCGAACGTGCGGGCAGCCGAGTTCCTGCCCTACGCCGACCTGCTGCCGCGGGTCAGCGCGATGGTGACGAACGGCGGATACGGGGGAGTGCAGCTCGCCCTCGCGTCCGGCATCCCCCTGGTGGTGGCGGGCAGCACCGAGGACAAGCCGGAGGTGGCCGCGCGCGTCGCGTACACCGGCACGGGGGTGAACCTCCGGACCGGGACGCCCTCGCCGGCCGCGGTGCGCGGTGCTGTCGAGAAGGTGCTCGGCGATCCGTCGTTCGCGGCGCGGGCGCGCGAACTAGCCGCGCAGTTCGCCCGCCACGACGCTTTCGCCGCAGTCGAGCAGGAGCTGGCGGCGCTGGGGCAGCCGAAAGGAGCCGCCCCGCTCGTGACCGCCTGAGCGCGATGCGGCGTCCCGCGCCCGGCTGCTCAACACGGGACGCCGACTCGTGCACGGAGCTGCACAGCAGCGTCGCGCGGTGCGAGCACCCGTCCCGCGGTGTGAAACACCAGTCGCGGTCTGTAGACACACCGCGCGAGGCCTTTCGCACCGCGCGGAGGGTGCACGCACCGCGCGAGGCCGCCAGCTCCGGCGTCGAATCAGTCGGGCGGCTCGATCGTGCCCTCGGCGGTGCCCTCTGCCGGGTCCTGGGGATTGGTGTCGGGCACCGGCGCGGCGCCGACGCCCTCGGCCTCCTCGAAGCGCTCCTCGCCGCCGTCGCCCGGGTTGCTGGGGCCGTCGGCCCTGCCGGTGCTGCTCATCGGTTCTCCTCCACATCGTCGAGGGTGATCAGGCCGTCCGGATCCTTCGGATCCGCCACCCCGGTGAGCCGCTCGCCCACCCGGGCTCCGCTGTCCCCGGCCACGGGCTTGTCCTCGTGGTCGGGCGGCGGCGGGGTGTCGCGGGTCACACGTGCCCCTCGTGCACGGGCCCGTTCGGGCCCTCGGTGCGCAGGCCCGGGATGTCCTCGACCTCACCGGAGCCGGCGTCGCCCTGGTAGACGGGCTCGCCCTCCCGCGGCGCTCCGCCGGTGGGTCCGTCGTTGCCCTCTCCCACACCGGGGAGGACCGTCTCGCCGGCGACGGCGTCGTTGGTGACGGTCTGCTTGCTCTGCTCCTTGACGGCCTCGTCGTCGTAGGCGCCGCCGTCGGGGATCGTGTCGCTCATCGTGCGTCCTTCCTGTCGTTCCTTGCGGACCTGGGTGACGGGCTCAGCCCACCAGCTCCAGGAGGTCGTTGTCCTCGATCGCCGCGAGCGACAGTACGCGGTAGCCCTCGGAGTCGAAGAAGACGGTGATGCGATCCTCCTCCACACTCATGACCGTGCCGTCGCCCCATTCGCGGTGCCGCACGGAGGCGTCGACCGGGTAGGGCGCATCAGCACTCTCGTCCCGCGCCTCCTGCTGCTCCTGTGCGGCGCCGGAGCTGCAGGTGTCGCAGTTGCCGCAGGGCTCGTCCAGCTCCTCGCCGAAGTAGCCGAGCAGGAACTGGCGGCGGCAGGAGGAGGTCTCCGCGTAGTGGCGGACCATCGCGATCCGGGACTCGTCGATGCGCTGGCGCTGCTCCGCCGCCTCCAGGGCGCGCGTGACGGCGTCCTCGGGGTCGATGCGCGCGACGAGCCGGGTGCCGCGCTTGCCCTCGCGAGCCACGCCCGCCTCGACGAGCAGGTTCGTGAACTCGGTCGTGCGCCGCGGCTTGGTGCCGAGCCGCTTCGCCAGCTGCTTGGCGTCGAGCGGCCCCTTCGCTGTGCGCAGCGTCTCGATGACGGCGGCGACCTTGCCGCGATTCGGGCTGCCGGCGGCGAAGAAGCTGCGCAGCCCCAGATCCTCGGCCCGGTAGTGCAGGGTCGCGACGGCCGGCTCGCCGTCCCGTCCGCAGCGCCCCACCTCCTGGTAGTAGCTGTCCACCGACTCGGTGATCGCGGCGTGCACGACGAAGCGGATGTTGCCCTTGTCGATGCCCATGCCGAACGCACTGGTGGCGACGACCACGTCGAACGCGTCGTCCCGGAACTGCTCGTGCAGCTCGCGGCGCGCCTTGGCGCCGAGTCCTCCGTGGTAGGCGGCGGCGCGCAGGCCGAGCTCCTCCAGCTCGGCCGCGTACTCCTCGGCGTCCTTCCGGGTGGCGACGTAGAGCAGACCGGGGCGGGGGAGGGAACGGACCTGCTCGAGGACGGCCTCGTGCTTCTGCCGCTCCTCCTGGTGCCGCACGACCTCGAGGCGGATGTTCGGCCTGTCGAAGCCGCGGGTGATCACCAGCGGGTCGCGCAGTCCCAGCCTGTCGACGATCTCCTCGCGGACGGGAGCGGATCCGGTGGCGGTGAGTGCGAGCACGCGCGGCCGGCCGAGGGCTTCGATGGCGGTGCCGAGCCGCAGGTAGTCGGGCCGGAAGTCGTGCCCCCACGCGGACACGCAGTGCGCCTCGTCGACGGCCACGAGGCTGACCTCGAGGGGCCGGAGCCGCTCCAGCACCTCCTCGTTCGCGAGCTGCTCGGGGGAGAGGAACAGGTATTCGGCGTCGCCCTCGGCGATCCGCGTCCACGCCTCCTCGTTGCGGGACGCGCTCTGCGAGGAGTTGACCGCTGCCGCGCCCGGGGCGCTGTCCCGATCCTCGATGCCGGCGACCTGGTCGGACTGCAGCGCGATGAGGGGAGACACGACCACGGTGGGACCGGGCAGGAGGGCACCGGCCACCTTGTAGACCGACGACTTGCCGTACCCGGTCGGCAGGACGCCGACCACGTCCCGGCCTTCGAGCACAGCCTCGACAGCCTCCAGCAGGCCGGGCCGCAACTCCGTCCAGCCGAAGCGCTCCGCGGCGGAATGGATGCGCTGCCGCAGGTCCCCGGTCGTCACATCGGCGATCCTAGGCAGGGCCTCCTGGGAGGCCCGGGGCCCTTGACCGGGGGCGCCCCGAGGGGCAAGGGGTCAGGCCGCGTCGAGGTCCAGGCGGCCGAGCATGTGCCACACGGTGCGGGTCAGATCGGGGTGTTCGAGCGCGATCCGGCGCAGCACGCCGAACTCGAAGCGTTCCGCCTGACCGGGGCGCGCCGTCGGATGGTAGGCCCGCGAGAGCTGCTGGCGGAGGCCGAGACTCGCGATGGTGTCCTGCCGGAGGATCTTGACGACGCGCTCGTCGACACTCGGCAGCTCGGGGATGAACTGCCACGGATCCTCGCCCTGCCGGCATCGCTGCTCGATCTCCGCCTCGAGCTCGTCCCGCGCTTCGGCGCGCAGAGAATCGAGCAATTCGTGCTGGTCCACCAGGGTCCCCCTTCCGGATTCGGCGAGCCTATGTCATCCCTCCGACCTGATCCGGGAAGCGGCGCGCGGAGGTGGATAGGCTGGATTCGGGCCTGGGGAAGGCCACCGAGAGGACACCGATGACGTCGCCGACACTGTCCGTGCAGCTGTACTCCGTGAGGGAGGCGATCGCCGCAGACCTGCGCTCAGCACTCGAGCGGGTGGCCGAACTGGGCTTCCGTCAGGTGGAGCTGTTCGGCTTCGCGGACCGGGCCGAGGAGTACGCCGCGCTCCTCCCGCAGCTCGGGCTGACGGCTCCGTCGGCGCACGGCGCGATTCTCGGCGAGGACAGCCGGCGCACCTTCGCCGCGGCGCGCCGGATCGGCGTGGGCACCGTGCTCCTGCCCTGGGTGGAGCCGGAGCGCTGGGCAGACGAGGCGGCCGCTGTCGCACTCGCGGAGGAGCTGAACGGGGTCGTCCAGTCGGCCGCGGATCACGGCCTGCGCGTCGGCTACCACAACCACGACTTCGAGTTCGCGGCCGGGACCGGCCCCTTCGACGCCTTCGTGGAGCGTCTCGACGAGCGCGCGGTCCTCGAGATCGACACCTACTGGGTGGCCGTCGCCGGCCAGGACCCGGCGGAGCTGCTCCGCCGCCTCGGGGACCGGGTCGCCCTGATCCACGTGAAGGACGGGCCGCTGGATGGTGGCACCGCCGCGCAGCTGCCTGCCGGGCAGGGGTCGGTCGACGTGCCGGGCATCCTCGCCGCTGCACCGGACGCGCTGCGCGTCGTCGAGTTCGACGACTACTCCGGCGACGTGTTCGACGGGCTCCGTCAGAGCGTCGAGTTCCTCACCGGACGGGGGGAGGCGCTGTGAGCGGCACCGGTCCCGTCGGCGTCGGCCTGATCGGCGCGGGCAACATCAGCAAGCAGTACCTCGCAACCCTCACCCGGCTGCCGGACGTGCGGGTGCTCTTCGTCGCCGACCTCGACGAGCAGCGCGCCGCCGACCAGGCCGCCCAGTTCGGCGTTCCGCGGTCCGGCAGCGTGGAGCAGCTCCTCGCCGACCCCGAGGTCGAGATCGTCGTGAACCTGACGATCCCTGCCGCGCACGCCGAGGTCGCGCTGCAGGCCCTCCAGGCCGGCAAGCACGTGTGGACCGAGAAGCCGCTCGCCCTCGACCGGGAGAGCGGCCAGGAGCTTCTCGACGAGGCGGAGCGACGCGGCCTCCGCGTCTCCGCCGCCCCCGACACCTTCCTCGGCACGGGCCTGCAGACGGTCCGCCGCTCGGTCGACGACGGCAGCATCGGCCGGCCGCTCACGGCGATCGTCCTGTTCCAGACCGGCGGTCCCGAGCGCTGGCACCCGAGCCCCGCGTTCTTCTACGCACCGGGCGGCGGGCCGCTGTTCGACATGGGGCCGTACTACCTGACCACGCTCGTGCAGGTGTTCGGGCCGGTCCGCAGCGTGTACGCGATCGGCTCCACCTCGCACGAGACCCGCACCGTCGCCTCCGGGCCGCTTGCCGGGCAGACGATCCCCGTGGAGGTGCCGAGCCACATCTCGGCGCTGCTCGAGTTCGAGAGCGGCGCGAGCGCGCAGGCCGTGTTCAGCTTCCAGTCGCACCTGGAGCGGATCGGCTTCGTCGAGATCGCGGGCACGGAGGGCCTCCTCACCGCGCCCGATCCGAACATGTTCGGCGGCGACGTCGTGATCCGCCGGGACGGCGAGGACCGCAGGGTGTCGACGGAGTTCGCGTGGCAGCGCGGCGTCGGTGTCCTGGATCTCGCCAGGTCGATCCGCGCGGGCGTGCCCGAGCGGGCGTCGGGCGGGCTCGGCTTCCACGTGCTCGACATCATGGTGTCGATCGCCGAGTCCGCTGAACGCCACACGCCCGTCGAGGTGGCGAGCACCGTCGAGCGGCCGGAACCGGTGCCGGCCGACTGGGACCCCTCCGCCGCGACCCTCTGAGGCGGCGGCGTGTTCGAGGTCGCCGTCACCTACCTGATCCGGGACGGCGACGGCGGCCCGG
>DATCMN010000090.1:0-5325 GCA_036563405.1 Naasia sp.
AGGGAATCCCGGCACAGTACGAGCAGCAGCTGCAGTGGCTGGACGAGTACTGGAGCCGCGCCGACATCGAGGTGGCCGGCCACGACGACGTGCAGCAGGCGATCCGCTGGAACCTGTTCCAGCTCGCCCAGGCGTCCGCGCGCGCCGACGGCCTCGGCATTCCCGCGAAGGGTGTGACCGGCAGCGGCTACGGCGGCCACTACTTCTGGGACACCGAGATCTACGTCCTGCCGTACCTCGCCTACACGAACCCGCTGTGGGCGCGGAACGCGCTGCGCGCCCGCGAGGCGATGCTGCCGCGCGCACGGGCGCGGGCCCGGATGCTCAACGAGGGCGGTGCGCTGTTCCCGTGGCGCACGATCAACGGCGAGGAGGCCTCCGCCTACTACGCGGCGGGCACCGCGCAGTACCACATCAACGCCGACATCACGTATGCGCTCGCGAAGTTCATGCACGCGACGGGGGACATAGCGTTCCTCGCGAACGGCGCGATCGACATCGCCGTGGAGACCGCGCGGATGTGGATCACGCTCGGCTTCTGGCGCACCAATGGCGAGTCCAGCTTCCACATCCACGGCGTCACCGGCCCGGACGAGTACACGACCGTGGTGAACGACAATCTGTTCACCAACGTCATGGCGCGGTTCAATCTGTCCTACGCCGCCGAGAGCGTGCGCTGGCTGCAGCGCGACGCGCCGGATGCGTATGCCCGCATGGTGGCGCGCCTCGAGCTGCGCGCCGAGGAGCTCGACGAGTGGGAGAAGGCCGCGACCGCGATGGCCATCCCGTTCTCGGAGTCGCTCGGCATCCACCCGCAGGACGCGCACTTCCTCGAGCGCGAGGTCTGGGACCTCAAGAACACGCCCGAGGACCAGAAGCCGCTGCTGCTGCACTTCCACCCGCTCGTCATCTACCGCTTCCAGGTGCTCAAGCAGGCGGATGTGGTGCTCGCCCTGTTCCTGCAGGGCGACCAGTTCGACCGCGACGAGAAGCTCGCCGACTTCGACTACTACGACCCGCTGACGACCGGCGACTCGACCCTGTCGAACGTGGTGCAGTCGATCATCGCGGCCGAGATCGGCTACCAGGACCTGGCGCTGGAGTACTTCCTGCACAGCCTGTACGTCGACCTCTCCGACCTGCACAAGAACACCCGGGACGGCGTGCACGTCGCGTCCGCGGGCGGCGTGTGGAGCGCGCTCGTGTCCGGCTTCGGAGGCATGCGCGACCACAACGGCGACCTCACCTTCGACCCGCGCCTGCCCGCGACCTGGCCGGAGCTCAAGTACCGGATGATCTGGCACGGCACGCGGTTCCTGGTCACGCTCCGCAAGGATGCGATGGTCGCGCGGGTGCTGGAGGGGGATGATCCTGTCTCGTTCTCGGTCCGCGGCCGCCGGTATCAGCTCGTCCCGGGCCGCGACCTCGTGATCCCGCTGTTCGATCAGGGGCCCGTGCTGGAAGGCGCGCCCGGCGACGGCCGCGACACCCACATCCGCCGCGACGACGGCTCGCTGATGGTGCCGATGGTGCCGACCCTCACCGACGCGATCCCGCTGCCGCTGCTCGTGCCGTCGCTCCCGCCGGTCGCCGATGCGCCGAGCGACGACGGGCTCGCCGATCGCCGGCGCGGCCGCCGTGCGAAGAGCACCGGACCGCAGCAGAACGGGATGGACAACGACCCGGACAACTCGATGGGGGAGCTGGACGCTACCGAGATGGACGACGCGGACAAGCTCGACGACCCCGACCTGAAGGTGCAGCCGGCGCGCTGACGACGGGACGGCGAGTGCCGGGCGGGGGCAGAACCCGGCCCGGCACGCGTCGTTCCCACCACCCTTCTCGGTGAGATGGCAGTTCCGGCTGCCATCCCGCCGACATGGCAGCCGGAAGTGCCGACTCGCGGGGCCGGGTTCACCGCGCGGCCCCTCGCCGTTCACCGGAGCCCGACAGGCTCGCCGGATGACCCGCATCCGCAGCGCCGCCATCGCGGCCTCCCTCGTCCTGCCCGCCACGCTGTTCGCCGCGGCGCCGCCCGCCTTCGCCGCAGCGCCCGCCGGGACGAAGCCGGCCTCCGAGGCCCCCGCATTCACCTTCACCGGCCGCTACGCGAACGGCGGCGCCGAGGTCTCGGCCGTCCTGGGCAGCCGGCTCTACGTCATCGGCGACGCCGCCACCCTCGACATCGTCTCCATCGCGAACCCGGCCGCCCCGAAGCGGACGACCACGATCGACCTCACGCGCTTCGGCGCGGCGATCACCTCCGTGGCAGCGCGCGACGGCTACGTCGCCGTCGCGCTGCCCGCCGCCGACAAGACCGACCCGGGGACGGTCGTCATCCTCGACGCCGGCGGCGCCGTGCTGACCTCGCTCACCGTCGGCGCGAACCCGGACATGCTCACCTTCGACAAGAACGCGAAGCGCCTGGTCGTGGCCAACGAGGGGGAGCCGAACTCCTACGCGCCGCAGGACGACCCGGAGGGCTCGGTCAGCGTCATCGACGTGAAGCGCGCCGTGAGCGGCAAGAAGGACGCCGTCACCGCCGTCACGTTCACCGACTTCAACAGGGGCGCCGCCGGCAGCGCCGAGCTTCCGGCCGATGTCCGGATCTTCGGCCCCGGCGCCACGGTGGCGCAGGACCTCGAGCCCGAGTACGTCACCATCGACGGCGACCGCGCGTTCGTCACCCTGCAGGAGAACAACGCGATCGCGGAGATCGATCTGAAGAAGGGCCGGGTGGTCGCCATCCGCGCGCTGGCGCTCAAGGACCACAGCGCGGCCGGCAACGGTCTCGACGCGAGCGACAGGGACGGGCGCGTCAACATCGCGTCGTGGCCGGTGTTCGGCGCGCCCCTGCCCGACGCCGTCGCCTCCTTCACCGTGAAGGGCTCCACGTACCTGATCACGGCCAACGAGGGAGACGCACGCGACTGGCCCGGCTATGCGGAGGAGGCGCGGATCGGCAGCGGGGCCTACGTCCTCGACCCGACAGCCTTCCCGAACGCCGAGGCGCTCAGGGCTCCCGCCGCGCTCGGCCGTCTGAACGCCTCCCGCGCCTCGGGCGACACGGACGGCGATGGCGACTACGACCGCATCGTCACTTCCGGCACCCGCTCCGCGACCATCTGGTCGGCCGACAGCACGCGGATCTGGGACAGCGGGGACATCCTCGAGCGGGCGACTGCAGCCGCGTACCCGGCGAACTTCAATGCGAGCAACGAGAACAACATCCTCGACGACCGCAGCGACAACAAGGGACCGGAGCCCGAGGGCGTGGCGGTCGGCGAGATCGGCAAGCGCACCTACGCGTTCGTCGGCCTCGAGCGGATCGGGGGCTTCGCGGTGTTCGACGTCACCGACCCGGCGAAGGCGTCCTTCGTCCAGTACGTGAACAGCCGCGATTTCGCCGCCGACCCGTCGTCGCCGGCCACCGACTCCGGCCCCGAGGTCCTCAGCTTCGTGTCGGCGAAGGACTCGCCGTCGGGCAGACCGCTCGTCGTCGTGAGCAACGAGGTGTCGCACACCGTCTCGATCTGGACGGCCTAGCCCTCCGGAGCCTCTGAGTTGCCACTTGTGGCTGGTATCTCGTCGAGATGCCGGCCACAACTGGCATCTCGCGGTCTTCGAACAGGGTCAGCGGGCGAGGACGGTGACCACGACGGACACGACGCCCTGCAGCACCGCGAATGCGGCTCCGCCGAACGCACCGACACCGCCGAAAGCCCACAGCTTGCGGACGTTCGCAGCGCGGCGCACTTCGGCGTCGAGGTCCGCGAACCGCTCGCGCGCGCCCGGCTCCTCGGTCACTTCGGCGGCCCAGATCCCGGGACGGGTGAGCCGGCGGCCGAGCTCTTCGACCACCTCCGCGTTCATCCGCTCCTCCTGGGCGCCGAGCCACGCCAGCAGCTTCTCCGCCGCGACGACGGGGATCTCGGTCTCCGCGCGGCGCGTCACCGAGGCTGCGCCGACGATCGCGAGGAGCGGGGTGACCCGGGTGCCGAAGACACCGGCGCAGGCGAGGGCGTCCATGACGACGAGCGCGTCGCGCTCCGCCTTGAGCACGTAGGGGAGCGGGCGGTCGTCGACGACCACGCCGGTGCCCGCGGTCCACACCCGGGAGCCGGGGTGGTGCTTCGTGTTGAGGACGAAGACGCCAGGAGGGCCGATGACGATGTGGTCGATGTCGCAGGCGTGCCGGACGGGCATCGAATGCAGCACCTGCCATCCGGCGGGCAGCCTGCTGAGCATCGCGCCGACGGTCAGCTCGCCCTTCGCACCGAGGTACCACGGCAGGTCCTGCCGGCGGATGGGGGAGCGACCGAGGATGCGCTCGAGGCGGCCGCGCGGGGCGGACCGCTGCTGCCGGCGCACGGTCTCCTCTATGAGGAGCTGCCCGGCGAGGCGGAGCTGAGGAGGTGCTGAGGTGAGTGTCATGGCATATGTCCCTGCGGGACCTTCAGGCTAATCAGCCTCCGATCAGGGCGGATACTCCCAGAACTGGCGGCCCCCGACCGGGTGGCGCGGAATCCGCCGCGCCGGCACCCCACGCCCCCTGTCGACCGCGCATTGCGGCGACATTGCATAGCGGAGAGAGCCTGGCGATTGGCTGTGAGCGATCACTACCTTGTCGATCGGCGGGCCGCTGGGCCGCTGGCGCCGAGGCCCTCCTCGGTCAGAGATCTTCTCGGGAGCATTCAGTGCGCAAGGTATTCCTCGTCATCGCCAGCCTGTTCGTGCTGTCTGTCGTCCTCCAGCTCTACTTCGCGGGCGTCGGGCATTTCAGCACCGGCGGCGGGGAGCTCTTCTGGCTCCACGGCACGAACGGCCGCATAATCCTGCCGATCCTCGCGATCCTCAACATCGTGGCTGCGGCCGTCGCCCGCGCCGGGCGACGCACCATCTGGCTCACGGTCATCGCCCTCGTGCTGATCTTCCTGCAGACGGTGATCTTCATCCTGACCGGCACCATCTTCAACATCAGCGGCCCGGAGGACGTGATCCCGGTCGGCGCGAGCATCCTCCTCGGCTTCCACGCGCTGAACGGACTGGCGATCATCGTCCTCGGCTCGATGGTGGCCCGGCGGGCTTTCGCACTCGACCGCACCGGTCGGGTGGAGACCGCAGTGCCGCAGCGGGCGACCGCAAGCGTCCGCTGACCACAATCGATCGACGGGGGAGCTGAGAAGCCATGACCGCGTCTCAGCTCCTCCTCCTCGACCTGATCGTCGCCGGCCTGACGGCGGCGGCGTGGGTCGGCTGCACGGTCCTGGCGCTGCGGCGCGTCACGCGACGGGCCGCAGCCCTCACCCTCGCCGGCCTGGGCGC
>DATCMN010000148.1:0-3939 GCA_036563405.1 Naasia sp.
GGCACGGCGCTCGGCGTGATGACCGGATCGTCGTCGATCGCGACGACGGCCTCGTCCTCGGGCATCTCATGCACGGGCGAGGGCGGCAGGTCGATGGTGACGGTGAGGGTCTCCGGCTCCGCGGGCGCCCGGCGGGAACGCGGCGACTGCGTGGGAACCAGCTCGGCCGCGAACTCCTTCTCGAGCGAGTCGATCTCGGCGTCGACGACCGCGGTGTCCAGCTCCGGGCCGGTCGAATCAGGCTTCTTGCGCTTGCTCACCAAGGCGGAGCCCCCGATCCACAATCCGTGCAGGCCGCTGTATAGCCCGCTTTACTCCTGTCACGATACGTCGGGGCATGCACGGTTCCCGGTTGCCACGCGGTTCGACGCGCCGCGAATGAGGGGGTTGACCGGCAATACCCTCAACCTGTACAGGAAGGTGCAGGTCAGGCGCCTTCGACGACGATCAGCAGATCGCCCGCCTCCACCTGCTGCGTGCCCGCGACCGCGAGGCGGGTGACGGTGCCGGCGACCGGACTGGTGATCGCCGCCTCCATCTTCATCGCCTCGATGGTCGCGACGGACGCGCCCGCCGCGACGGTGTCGCCCTCGGCGACCTTGAGCGTGACCACGCCGGAGAAGGGCGCGGCCACATGGCCGGGCTTCGCCGGATCGGCCTTCCCGGCGCTCTTCACGTCGACGGCGATGCTGCGGTCCCGCACGGCGATGGGACGCATCTGGCCGTTGAGAGTGGTCATGACGTTCCGCATGCCCTTCTCGTCGACGTCGCCGATCGCCTCGAGACCGACGAACAGCTGCACGCCGCGGTCGATCCGCACCGTGTGCTCGGTGCCGGCCTGGAGGCCGTAGAGGTAGTCGGCGGTGTCGACCACCGACAGGTCGCCGTACTGCTCGCGCACCTGCTCGAAGGCCTTCG
The DNA here is from genome assembly GCA_036563405.1 of Naasia sp. Classification (GTDB taxonomy): domain Bacteria; phylum Actinomycetota; class Actinomycetes; order Actinomycetales; family Microbacteriaceae; genus Naasia. The sequence goes on from DATCMN010000148.1 coordinate 919, forward strand.
TCGGCGCGGGGAAGAGGAGCCGGTTGAGAGTGGCGCGGCGGGTCCGACTGTCCGCCGCGAGAGCCGAGCGGTCCTCGGCCGCGAGGTCGGCCACCGACACGTCGACGGTCCGGCCGGCGAGCACCTTGGAGCGGAACGGCTCGGGCCAGCCGCCCGGCAGGTCGCCGAGCTCCCCCGCCATGAAGCCGATCACCGAGTCGGGGATGTCGAACCTCTGCGGGTTCTCCTCGAACTCGGCGGGGTCGGCGCCCACCGCGGCGAGGTGCAGGGCGAGGTCGCCCACCACCTTGGACGAGGGCGTGACCTTGGGGATGCGGCCGAGGATGCGGTTCGCCGCGGCGTACAGGTCCTCGATGAGCTCGAACCTGTCGGCGAGGCCGAGCGCGATGGCCTGCTGGCGGAGGTTCGACAGCTGGCCGCCCGGGATCTCGTGGTGGTACACGCGGCCCGTGGGCCCGGGCAGGCCGGACTCGAAGGGCCGGTACAGCGCGCGCACCGCCTCCCAGTACGGCTCGAAGTCGGCGACGGCCTGCAGGTCGAGGCCGGTGTCCCGCTCGGTGTTCGCGAGCGCCGCCACGAGGGCGGACGCGGACACCTGGCTGGTGGTCCCCGCCATCGCGGCGCTCGCGACGTCGACCGCGTCGACCCCGGCCTCGCTGGCGGCGAGCAGGGTGGCGAGCTGGCCGCCCGCGGTGTCGTGGGTGTGCAGGTGCACGGGGAGATCGAACCGCTCCCGGAGGGCGCGCACCAGCTTGGCGGCCGCGTACGGGCGCAGCAGGCCCGCCATGTCCTTGATCGCCAGGATGTGAGCGCCCGCCTCCACGATCTGGTCGGCGAGACGCAGGTAGTAGTCGAGCGTGTACAGGTCCTCGGCGGGGTCGAGCAGGTCGCCGGTGTAGCAGAGGGCGACCTCTGCCACGGCGCTGGTGCCGCGGACCGCGTCGATGGCGGGCCGCATCTGGTCGACGTCGTTGAGCGCATCGAAGATGCGGAAGATGTCGACGCCGGTGCCGGCCGCCTCGCGGACGAAGGCGTCGGTCACCTCCGTCGGGTACGGCGTGTAGCCGACGGTGTTCCGGCCGCGCAGCAGCATCTGGATCGCGATGTTCGGCATCGCCTCGCGCAGGGTCGCGAGCCGGTCCCACGGGTCCTCGCCGAGGAAGCGGAGGGCGACGTCGTAGGTCGCGCCGCCCCAGGCCTCGACGGAGAGGAGACCGGGCACGCTGCGCGCGTAGTGCGGTGCCACGGCCACCAGGTCGCGGGTCCGCACCCGGGTCGCGAGCAGCGACTGGTGGGCGTCGCGGAAGGTCGTGTCGGTGACCGCGAGGGCGGTCGCCGCACGGAGGTCGGCGGCGAAGCCCTCGGCGCCGAGCTCGAGCAGGCGCTGCCGGGATCCGGCGGGCGCCGGGGCGAGCAGGTCGACGGCGGGCAGCTTCGCGGCCGGGTGCGCCCCGACGGGTCGGGCTCCCCACGGCTGGTTGACGGTGACGTCGGCCAGCCAGCTGAGGATCTTGGTGCCGCGGTCCTTCGACGGGTTCGGCTTGATCAGGTCGGGCCGCTCGTCGATGAACGAGGTGCTGAGGTCGCCCGCCACGAACGCCGGGTCGTCGAGCACCGCCTGCAGGAACGAGATGTTGGTGGAGACCCCGCGGATGCGGAATTCCGCGAGGGCGCGCTTGGCGCGGGCGACGGCGGAGGGGAAGTCGCGGGCGCGGCAGGTGAGCTTCGCGAGCATCGAGTCGAAGTGCGGGCTGATCTGGGCGCCCTGGGCGACTGTGCCGCCGTCGAGGCGGATGCCGGCGCCGCCCGGCGAGCGGTAGGTCGTGATCTTGCCGGTGTCGGGGCGGAAGCCCTGCGACGGGTCCTCGGTGGTGATCCGGGACTGCAGGGCGGCGCCGCGGAGCTTCAGCCTGTCCTGGGTGAGCCCGAGCTGCTCGAGGCTCTCTCCTGCGGCGATCCGCATCTGGCTCTGCACCAGGTCGACGTCGGTGACCTCCTCGGTCACCGTGTGCTCCACCTGGATGCGCGGGTTCATCTCGATGAAGACGTGCTGACCGGCTCGCTCCCCCGCGGTGTCGACCAGGAACTCGACGGTGCCCGCGTTCACGTAGCCGATCGACTCGGCGAACGCGACGGCGTCGCGGTACAGCGCCTGGCGGATGCCCTCGTCCAGGTTGGGGGCCGGCGCGATCTCGATCACCTTCTGGTGGCGACGCTGCACGGAGCAGTCGCGCTCGAACAGGTGCACCGTGCCGCCGGTGCTGTCGGCGAGGATCTGCACCTCGATGTGCCGGGGCCGGAGCACGGCCTGCTCGAGGAACATAGTCGGGTCGCCGAAGGCGCTGTCGGCCTCCCGCATGGCGGCGGTGAGCGCGTCGCGGAGGTCCTCCTTCTTCTCCACCCGACGCATGCCGCGCCCGCCGCCACCGGCGACGGCCTTGGCGAAGATGGGGAAGCCGATGGCGTCGGCCGCGGCGAGGAGCTCCTCGATGTCGGCGGACGGGTCGCTGGAGGCCAGCACCGGCACCCCGGCGCGGGTGGCGTGCTCCTTGGCGGCGACCTTGTTGCCGGCCATCTCGAGGACTTCGGGCGGCGGGCCGATGAAGGTGATGCCCGCCTCCCGGGCGGCCGAGGCCAGCTCCGGGTTCTCGCTGAGGAAGCCGTAGCCCGGATAGATGGCGTCGGCACCGGATTCGCGTGCCACGCGGATGATCTCCGACACGTCGAGGTAAGCGCGCACGGGATGCCCGGGCTCGCCGATCTGGTACGCCTCGTCCGCCTTCAGGCGGTGCAGCGAGTTCCGGTCCTCGTAGGGGAACACGGCGACGGTCTTCGCACCCAGTTCGTATGCGGCGCGGAACGCGCGGATGGCGATCTCGCCGCGATTGGCGACCAGGATCTTCGAGAACATGCCGAAATAGCCCCTTCCGGCGCCCGCGCCGATCCGGTGTCGTTTGGGTCGTCCCAGACTAGTGGCGGTACCCTGGTGCCCGTGCATGTGCTGAGCGTCTCCTCCCTCAA
>DATCMN010000356.1:0-4129 GCA_036563405.1 Naasia sp.
GGCCCCGTTCGCGCCGATGACGGCCACCCGCTCCGGTCCCTGCAGCACGAACGAGCGCTCCGCGCCGTCGAACTCGGCGAGCCGGCGCCCGCGCGCCACCCCGGGGTCGGGCAGGTCGAGGAGGATGTGCTCCTCGTCCCGCAGGCGCTCCTCGGCGGCATCCAGGCCGGCGCGCGCGGAGCGAATCCTGTCGTCCAGCATGCCGCGGGTCTTCCCCGCGCTGACCTGGGCGGCGCGCTCCCACGCGCCGAGCACGATCTTCGGGGCGCTCCTGTTCTCGCGGAGCTTCTCGCCCGCGCGGGCCCGGCGCGCGATCTTCGTCTCCGCCTCCACGCGCTGCCGCCTCTCGACGCGCACCTGCTGCTCGGCGGCCCGGACGGCCTGCGCTGCGGCGGCCTGCTCCTCGTGGAGGTGCATCCGCCACGCGCTGTACGGACCGCCGAAGACGCTGAGCCCGCCCGCGTAGAGCTCCGCGGTGTCGTCCATGTGCTCGAGCAGCCCGGTGTCGTGGCTCACCACGACGAGAGCGCCGCCCCAGCGGTCGACGAGCTCGGCGAGGCGCCGGCGGGCGTCTCGGTCGAGGTTGTTGGTGGGCTCGTCGAGCAGCGTGATCGGCGTGCGCCGGAGGCGCAGGCCGGCGATCGCGACGAGCATCCCCTCCCCTCCGGAGAGGGTGCCGACGGAGCGGTCGAGCGCGCCGGCGGGCAGCCCGATCTCGCGCAGGGCGTCGTCCGACCGGGTCTCGAGGTCCCAGTCGTCGCCGAGCAGCTCGTAGTCGCGCTCGTCGACGCTGCCGGCCTCGATGGCGCGGAGGGCACGCAGCTTGTCGTCGACGCCCAGCAGCTCGGCGACGGTCCGAGTGCGCTCCAGGGGAAGGGTCTGGGCGAGGTAGCCGACGTCGCCGGCGGCGGTCACCCGCCCACTGGTCGGCTGCAATTCGCCGGCTGCCAGGCGCAGCAGCGTCGACTTGCCGGCGCCGTTGACACCGACGAGGCCCGTGCGGCCCCTGCTGAAGCTGCCGGTGATGCCGTCGAGGGCGCGTGAGCCGTCGGGCCAGGTGAAGGCGACGTCGGCGAACGTGAGGGATGGTGCGGGTGACACGGGGATCTCCGGAGGTTGGCGGCGAAGCGCCGCGACCGGAGCGGATGCTCGACGGTCGTCAGCGCGCGGACAGCGGCGACCGGAGAGTCTTCACGTGCCTGTCTTCCTCGAATGACCAGAGGTGTCGAGTGTGCCAAGCAGAGCGGGGCCGGCGCAACAGGCGTCGGCCCCGTCCTCAGTCGAACGTCTCGTCGATGGCGGCGTCGTAGCCCTCGCTGGCGAGGCGCATGAAGGCGGTCACATTGGCCACCGAGCCCGGCGGCAGCGATTCGACGGCGTACAGCAGTCGTTGCTGGAAGATCCGATAGGAGGCCATCATGATCCGGCTGCCGTCCTCGGTCAGCTCGAGCTGGACGCTGCGTCGATCGGAGGGATGGCGCGTGCGACGGACGAGATCCCCCTCCTCCAGCCGATCGAGGAGTGCGGTGACCGAGCCGGTGGTGAGGTCGAGGCGGTCGGCCAGCTGCCGAGGGGTCACGGTGTCCGACTCCGCGATGAGTCCGACTGCGCGCAGCTCGGTCACGCTGACGCCGAGGTGCGCGGCGAGCTTCCGCCGGTACTTCTCGACGCTGCGCACGATCTGCAGCACGGCCACCGCACTCTCGTGGACGACGGCGCTCAGCTCGTCCGGAACCTCCCGGGCGGTGCGGGTGTCGCCGGTGATCGGAGTGAATATGCGGCTCTCGGCCATCGGCGGACCCTTCGTTCCCCGACGCGGAAGGATGCGCCGGAGGACAACTCTACGAAAAAGTATCTAGGCCGTCGAGAAGCTCGCCGCGGATCGGGCGCCGCGGCCCGCCTAGGAAGGGAGAATCGGACAATGGACGACGAGCGCGCACTTCCGGGTCAGGAGCACGATGTGAAGCAGGAGGAAGCGCGCCCTGCTGCCGCCCCGCGTCGCGCATTGGTGGTGCGCGGCGGATGGGACGGGCACGCGCCGGTGGAGGCGACGGAGCTGTTCATCCCGCACCTCGAAGCCTCCGGCTTCACGGTGGAGCGTGCCGATTCGCCCCGCCCCTATGCCGATGCCGCGCTGATGGCCTCGATCGACCTCATCGTGCAGTGCGTGACGATGTCGACGATCACCGAGGATGAGTTCCGCGGTCTCGAGGCCGCGGTGCGCGGGGGAGCGGGCCTCGCAGGCTGGCACGGGGGCATCGCCGACTCCTACCGGGCGACCTCGGACTACCTGCACCTCGTGGGCGGGCAGTTCGCCACCCACCCGGCCAAGGCGGACCCGACTCCCGGCGAGACCGGCGCGAGCCGGAACTACGTCCGGCACACGATCGAGATGCTGCCGTCGGCCGCCGAGCACCCCATCACGACGGGCATCGGGGACTTCCAGCTCGAGACGGAGCAGTACTGGGTGCTGGCCGACGACTACAACGACGTGCTCGCCACGACCACGCATCCCGCCGGCCCGGGCACCCCGTGGACTCGCCCGGTGACCTGCCCCGCGATCTGGACCCGCTCCTGGGGACGAGGGCGGGTGTTCGTCGCAACGCCCGGACACGACCTGCAGACGCTCAGCCACCCGAGCGTCCGCACGATCATCGAGCGGGGACTGCTCTGGGCTGCGCGCTGACGGGCCGCGGCACCCCGTTCACGAGGAGGGGCTCCGCCTGAACGGAGGGAGCGGAGCGTGCCTCCAGCGCCAGCTCCCGCTCGGCCAGCTTGGCGAGCGAGTGGAGGAGTGAGGTGTCGATCTCCGACAGGTCCCGCGGAACGGTGTCGAAGACGCAGAGCGCGCCTATCCGGTAACCGCCAGGGGATTCGAGCGGGTACCCGGCGTAGAACCGAATCCCCGGTTCGCCGTAGACCAGCGGATTGCCGTCGAGGCTCGCATCTGCGAAGGAGTCGGGGATCACCGTGGCCTCGGAGCGCTCGATCGTCTGGGAGCAGAACGAGAACGCGCGAGGCGTGTCCGCGCCCTCGAACCCGACTCCCGCCTTGACGCTCTGACGATCCCCGTCGATGAGGGTCACAGCGGCGAACTTCGTGCCGAAGGCCTCGCGGGCGAGAGCGGCTATGCGCTGGACGGCTGCTCCCGCCGGCTTGTCGACGATGCGCATGCGGTCGAGGTCCGCCTGCCGTTCCGCCTCGTCGTCGGGGCGGGATCGTCGCTGCTGGGCGAGGCGGTCGAGATGAGCCGGCCTCGAGGTGAGGGGCTCCTCCAGGCGCGACGCGATGAGGTCGGCCCAATGACCATAGACGTACGATGCACTCCGGTCGTGCTCGGGCTTCAGGCCCGACGTGCTCAGCCGCACATAGGTGAGCCTCGCCCGGCCGCGGCAGAGCGCGCGGGTGGCGCGGTTGAAGCTCCGGGCCCGCAAGTCGAGCACCGCGCCGAGCGGGTTGTCCAGGTCACGCACCGACTGCATCTGCGGGATGCCCGCCAGCACGATGGGGACATCCGGGGAGCAGGACGCCAAAAGGACGCGCACCAGGCCGCTCATGCGCTCGTCCCATTCCCGGGAGGAGGTGAGGCTCAGCACGTCCGGGATGCCGAGGACCACGACCACCGCGTCGTACCTCGAGAGTCTCGTGCCCTGGAGTTCCCGCGCCACTCCTGCGGCGGTCATGAACGGAGTGGCCACGAGGTCCACGTCCGCGCCCTTGCCGGTCAGGGCGGAGAGGCGACGCGCCAGCTGGCCGGGCAGCGCCAGATCATGGCTCAGCACACCCCAGCCGGTGGCGGGCCCACTGCCCACGACCAGGACGCGGTCGGGCGTCGGCCCCGGCGCGTACCCGCGGGGCTGGTCGAGCGGACGCGGCCCGTCGCGCCAGTCCGACCGGAGTCGGCGACGCCACAGCGCGAGGGCGGGAGAGACGATTGAGACCGCCATGTCAGTCGGTGGATCCGATTGATGCCGGCGTGCGCAGCAGACGGCCCGGGGACGAGGCGCAGGGGGTGGCTCCGCTCCTGCCGACGCCGGGAAGCGGGGCACTCGTCCGGCGCGCGGTCGGCGCATCGATGTGCCTGAGCACGGTGATCAGCATTTCTGTTCCCCCGGTTTCCCCTGTCCCG
>DATCMN010000357.1:0-3293 GCA_036563405.1 Naasia sp.
AGGACGCCGCCGAGCACGTTCTCCTGCAGGGTGAGCTCGTGGCCGTCGACGGTCCGCTCGCGGATGCGGCGGTGTGCGCCGGCGTTGTTGGCCAGCACCGAGATCCGCGGGTAGCGCTCGAGGAGCCGCTCGCCGAGCGCGCGCACCTCGGCGAGGCGGCCGAAGTCGGCGAGGAACGCCTCGCCGCCGACCTCCTCCGCCACCTTGCGGGTGCGCTCGGCGTTGCGGCCGACGACGGCGACCTCCGCGCCGAGGGCGGCCAGCGTCCGCGCGGCGGCCGCGCCGATCCCCGAGCTGCCCCCGGTGATCACGACGGTGCGGCCCGCCATCGAGGCGGGCAGCGGCAGGGTCGTCATCGGGTGCGGCGGAGGTATCCGCCGTCTTCCAGGCCGGCTTCGATCTCGAAGCGGTTCTTGAGCGGGTCGGCGCCGGCGAGCGCGTAGAGGACCGGCATCCACAGGCCCAGCCGGCGCCACTGCGCCACGTGCACGTGCTCGTGGCGGAGCACCGCCGGGCCCGTGTTGTCGCCGGTCAGGTACACGCGGCCGACAGTCGTCCCGCCCCGGCGGTAAGCCCACCGCGGCAGCCCCGTCAGCACGATGAGCTCGCCGTCGGTGCGCACCCGGCCGGTGCTGAGGGGAAGCCCCCAGGCCAAGGCGACCAGCGTCGCGTAGAGGAAGCCGAACTCGCGCCAGAGCCGGCGGCGGGCGGCGCGGGGGGTGCCGGGCTGGGTCATGCGTCGGGCCTTCCGTAGGTCTCGAGCAGGCGGAGCCAGATCTCGCTCATCGTCGGGAACGCGGGCACGGCGTGCCAGAGCCGATCGAGCGGCACCTCGCCCACGACGGCGATGGTGGCGGAGTGCAGCAGTTCGGCGACGTCCTGGCCGACGAAGGTGACCCCGAGGATCACCTTCCGCTTCTCGTCGACGACCATCGACGCCCTGCCCGTATAGCCGTCGGCCTGGAGAGAGGCGCCCGACACCGAGCCGAGTTCGTAGGTGACCGCACGGATGGCGTAGCCGGCGTCGCGCGCCGCCTTCTCGGTGAGGCCGACGGAGGCGACCTCCGGGTCGGTGAAGGTGACCTGGGGAACGGCTTCGCGGTCGGCCGTCGCGACGTGCAGCCCCCACGGCTTGTCGTCGACCGGCCGACCCTGGGCACGGGCCGCGATGACCTCGCCTGCGGCGCGGCCCTGGTATTTGCCCTGGTGGGTGAGGAGTGCTCGATGGTTCACGTCGCCGACGGCGTACAGCCACGGCTTGGCCCCGTTGGTTCCGGCGGTGACGAGGAGGGTGTCGTCCACGTCCAGCCAGCGGCCGTTCTCGAGCCCGACGGTGTCGAGTCCCAGATCCTCGGTGCGGGGCACCCGGCCGGTCGCGACGAGGAGCTCCTCCGCCACGATGGTGGTGCCGTCATCGAGCTCCAGGTGCACGCCGTCCGCATCGCGACGCGCCCGCACGGGGGAGACGCCGAGGCGCACATCGGCCCCCGACCTCCGCAGCTGCTCCGCGACCATGTCGCCGGCGAACGGCTCCATGCCGCCGAGCAGGCCGCTGCGCGCGATCAGGGTGACGGCGCTGCCGAGCGAGGCGTACAGGGTGGCCATCTCCGCGCCGACGACTCCGCCGCCGAGGATGGCGAGCGACGCCGGGACCTGCTTCGCGCCGGTCGCCTCCCTGCTCGTCCACGGGTCCACGTCGGCGAGCCCGTCGATGCCCGGCAGCAGCGCGGCGGTGCCGGTGCTGACGGCGACGGCGTGCTCGGCGGTCAGCTCGGTCACCGACCCGTCGGCCGCGGTCACGGACACCGTGCGGACGCCGGTGATCCGCCCGTGGCCGCGCACCAGGTCGATGCCGGCCCCGTCGAGCCACTCGACCTGGCCGCTGTCGTCCCAGTCGGAGACGAACGAGTCCCGGCGGCGCAGGACGGCCGCGGCGTCGAGGGCGCCGGTCACGGCCTCCCGCGCACCGCCCACGCGCTTGGCCGCCTCCAGGGTAAGAGCCGGCCGCAGCATCGCCTTCGAGGGGATGCACGCCCAGTACGAGCACTCACCGCCGACCAGCTCGCTCTCCACTATCGCGACCGAGAGGCCGCGTTTGTGCGCGTAGTCCGCGACGTTCTCGCCCACGGGGCCTGCGCCGATCACCACCAGGTCGTAGCTGCGGGTCACGTGCTCTCCTTCTTCGTCACCGTCCGAGGTAGTTCGGAGCCGTCCGGGTGAGGAAGGCGCGCATACCGATCCCGGCGTCCTCGGAGGCCGCCAGCCGGCGCAGTTCGGGCATCAGGCGGGCGGCCGCGGCGGCGGGTCCGACCGTCCGCGCGAGCTCCGCGTTCGCAAGGGTGGCGCTCACCGCGAGGGGCGCCTGCGCGGCGATCCGCTCGGCCAGCTCGATGGCGCGGTCGAGCTGGGTGCCGTGCGGAACGACCTCCTGCACGAGGCGCATCCGGTGCGCCTCCGCGGCGTCGAACAGGTCACCGGTCAGCATCCAGCGCATGGCGTCGCCCCACCCGGCCACCCGGGGGAAGCGGATCGTGGCTCCGCCGAAGGGCAGGATCGCCCGAGCCACCTCGATCTGCCCGAAGCGCGTGGAGTCGGCGGCGATCGCGAGATCGGCCGCGAGGATCAGCTCGATGCCCAGGGTGAGGCAGGTGCCCTGGACGGCGACGATTACGGGCTTGTCGAGCGGCGGCCCGGACAGCTGCCACGGGTCGATCCCGCCCTCGGGAATCAGGTCGAGATCGCCGGAGGCCATCCGCGGCCCGATGTCCGCGAGGTCGAGGCCCCCGGTGAAGTGGTCGCCGACAGCGTGCACGACGGCGACGCGGGCCTCGTCGTCGCGCGCGAACTCGCCGTACGCGACGGCGAGCTCGCGGAGCATCCGGACATCGGCGGCGTTCCGCTTGGCGGGCCGGTTCAGCGCGATCAGCAGGATCGAGCCGCGCCGCTCGGTCAGGACGCGGGGCTCCTCGTCGCTCATGCCGCCGCCGGCTCGGGCGCCGTGGTCAGCGCCGACAGCACGCGGAGGATCGTCGGCAGATCCGCTGCTGCAGCGTCCGGGCTGTCGGGGGAGAACATCGCGATGCCGGCCCCGGTCAGCGGGAACCGGCTCACCAGGGCGCGCAGCTCGGCGACGAGGTCCGCGAGCCGGACCCCGAACGGCTGCGGGTCGGCGAGGCCGGCCACCTCGCCGGGGTCGAGGACGTCGAGGTCGATGTGCACGTACACGCGGGTGGCGCCTGTGGCGGCGACGGCGTCGGCGAGTACGCCGGAGCCCAGCTCGGCGCACGGGAACA
>DATCMN010000162.1:0-1755 GCA_036563405.1 Naasia sp.
TCCCCGGCGCAGCAGCTGGCGGTCTTCCGGATCGTGCAGGAGGCGTCGACCAACGCACTGAAGTACGCGTCCCGAGCTGAACCGACACGGCTGTCCTTCGATTGGCGGGGTCCCGGACTGGCCCTCTCCATGATCTCTCCCCTCTCGGCATCCGAGAGCACCGATACGCCGCCAAGTGGATCCCGCGCCCCGCACGGGCTCCGCGGCATGCGGGAACGCGCTCGCCTCGCAGGCGGATGGCTGAACGCGGGACGATCCGAGGACGGGAACGAACTCTTCCTCGTCACCGCGTTCATCCCGGTCCGCCCCAGCGCTGACGAGGCGAGCGCGTGACGACCCGAATCCGGGTCGCGGTCGTCGACGATCAGCCCCTGTTCGTCTCCGGGATGCGCATGCTCATCGACTCACAAGCGGACATGGCCTTCGTCGGCTCGGCCGCGGACGGGGTGGGGGCCGTGGACCTCGTCAGGACCACCGAGACGGACATCGTGCTCATGGACGTGCGCATGCCGGTTCTCGACGGCATCGAAGCCACCCGCCGGATCGCGACCGAGCACCACGAGGATGGGCCGCGGGTGATCGTGCTGACCACCTTCCGCCGTGACGAGGCGGTGTTTCGCGCCATTCGAGCCGGGGCGAGCGGATTCATCACCAAGTCGGCGACCCCCGAGTTCGTGCTCGACGCCATCCGCACGGTGCACCAGGGAGCATCCGTCCTGGGTCCCGAATCGACGCTGCAACTGGTCCGCGAATTCGTGCCCGCACGACACGAACCATCCGAGGATGTCCAGGAAGCGATCGCTGCGCTGACCCCGCGGGAGCGGGAGATCTTCCTCCTCGTCGCGCGAGGGCTCAGCAATGCGGATATCGCCGCTGCCGCCTTCGTCACGGAGGCAACCGCGAAGACCCACATCAGCGCGATCCTCAGCAAGCTCGCGCTCACCAGCCGGGTTCAAGTCGTCGTCTTCGCCTACGAGAACCACCTGCTGCGACCTTGACACCGGGGACCCCCAGTTCCTACGTTTGCCGGCCCTTGACGGCGCACTTCGATTTTGAAAGTATCGCCGTCATGAGCCTCTTCATCACCTGCCCGGTCGACAGCGTCGAGCGCGCCACCGCCTTCTACACCGCCCTCGGGTGGACCCTCAATGCCGAGATGTCGGACCACAACGTGTCGTGCTTCCAGATCGCGCCCGAGCAGTACGTCATGCTCGGCAGCCGCGAGATGTACGCCAGCGTCGGCGCCACCGAAGCTCTGATCGGCGGACCCGACACCCCCTCGAAGGTCACGGTCTCGTTCGACCTCGGCAGCCGCGAAGCGGTCGACGAGCTCACCGAGCGCGCGGGCGCCGCCGGCGGGCGAATCGGCGACACCGACGACTACCCCTTCATGTACCAGCGCCAGTTCGACGACCCCGACGGCTACCACTACTCACCGTTCTGGATGAAGCAGGACGCCGCTCCGACCGCGTGAGCGACCTCGCCGCGGCCCTCGAGATCGTCGGGTCACGGTGGGCTCTGCTCATCGTGGAGCGACTGCTCGACGGGCCGCAGCGCTACGGCGATCTGCAGCGCGACCTCGGAGTGCCGATGAGCATGCTCGCGACCCGTCTGCGCGAGCTCGAAGCGGCCGGCGTGCTGGTCCGCCTGCCGCATCGGCACAACACCCGGGCCTACGCGCTCACCGAACGCGGACTCGCCCTGCGCGACGCGATCGCCGCGCTCGGACAGTGGGGCGATGGTGCACCCACGCCG
>DATCMN010000167.1:0-1786 GCA_036563405.1 Naasia sp.
CGCCTCCTCTACCTGTTCGGGCTCGGTGAGGTCCTGCTGGAAGGTGGTCTCGCGGCTGTGGCCGCGCGCCACCCACGGGGTGTCGTCCACCACCGACGACCCCTCGCCGCGGCCCAGCTGCGCGTACCAGGGGCCCATCCGCGGACCGAACTCGCCGACCAGGTCCGCGGGATCGACCGCCGCGAGCTGGGCGACGGTGGTGATGCCGCCGTCGGCGAGGCGCCGGGAGATCTTCGAGCCGACACCCCACAGGTCGATGGTCGGCCGGTCGCCCATCACCTCGAGCCAGTTGTCCGCCGTCAGCCGGAAGACCCCGCGGGGCTTCCCGAAGCCGGTCGCCACCTTGGCGCGGACGAGGGTGTCGCCGATTCCCACGCTGCAGTGCAGCCGGGTTCGCTCGAGCACCGCGGCTTGGATCGCCCGCGCGTAGCCCTCCGGGTCGTCGCTCCGCGTGCCGACGAACGCCTCATCCCAGCCGAGCACCTGCACCGTGGCGTCCGGCTGCGCCCGCAGAGTCGCCATGACTTCCTCCGACGCCGCCAGGTAGTGCTCGGCGTCGACCGGCAGGATCACCGCATCCGGCACCTTCCGCGCCGCGACCCGCAGCGGCATGCCGGAGCCGACGCCGAACGCGCGCGCCTCGTAGGAGGCCGTCGACACGACGGCGCGCTCGGTCGGGTCCCCGCGCCCTCCGACGATCACCGGCCTGCCGGCCAGCTCGGGCCGCCGCAGCACCTCGACGGCTGCGATGAACTGGTCGAGGTCGACATGCAGCACCCACGACGCGGGGGAGGGGCTCACGCGCACAGTCTGCCGCCCGCGCTACCCGGGCCGGAAGGAGGAGCCCGCCGACATCGCCCGCTCGTCGACCGGGAGGTCGCCGCGGCGCACCGCCTGCACCAGCCGGGCGTGATCCGCCTCCGTCTGGTCCGCGTACGCGCGGGCGAAGAGGGCGAGAGCCCGGTCGAGGCGGTCGGACGGCCCGGCATAGCCCGCGATCATCGACGCCCCGCTCGTCCGCGCATGGCCCTTCGCGAGCAGATGGCCGACGATCCCGGCGTAGTCGGTGAGCGCGGCGGCGTCGACGGTGTCCAAGGAGATCGTCCCCTTCATGTTGCGGAACTGCCGCACGTAGTACTGGTGACCCCCGAACGTCGTCCAGCCCAGCAGGGGATCGGACACCGTCTGGAGCGCCTGCTGGTACTCGACCACCCGCTGGCCCTGGTGGGCGTGCCAGGCGGAGTCCCCGTGCACGTACGGCGCGAGCACCGATCGTCGCGCCTGCTTGAGCTGGAGGAAGAGCACATCGTCGGGGCTGCTGCCCTCGAGCAGGGCCACGTAAGCGCGCAAGCCCACGCTGCCGACCCCCACGACCTTCTGGGCGACGTCGACCAGGGTGTAGCCGCCCACGGCCCGGCGCCAGTGTGAGGTGAGAGTTCCGAGGTACTCGTCGAGTGCCGCCCCGATCTGCTCGCGGTCGTCGTCACGAACGCGCGCGATCAGCGGCGGGTCGTCGATGATCCGCCGCCCGCCCTCGTGCTCCTCGGTGAAGCGGGGGAGAGCTCGGTCGCTGGTGCGGCTGCGGGCACGCTTGGCCGAGCGGCGGATCTCGTCCCGCAGCGACTTCTCGGTCGCCGTCTCGTGCAGCCGCTCCACGTCGAGCCTGTTGTAGGACCTCATCAGCAGAGGCTGGTCCGCGAGGAAGCGCACCTCGTCCCGGTAGGCAGCCACGCACGAGAGCACGGCGTCCCGGCACTGGTCCTCGGTCGAGCCGTTCTCGCGCCCC
>DATCMN010000171.1:0-5676 GCA_036563405.1 Naasia sp.
CATCCGAGTGCGGCCGGGTTTCCGGAAGCAGGGCGTGACGCCGGCGCTTCTCGAGGGAGCCGTGCGCTACGCCCGCGAGTCGGGCGCCCCCGTGGTGGAGAGCTACCCGGCGGACAACGGCGGTGAGCGGGTGGACCTCACGATGGCGTTCGTCGGCACCCGGGCGATGTTCGAGCGGGCCGGTTTCGTCAAGGTCGCGGACACGACCTCGGTCGTCGGCGGGTTCCCGCGCATCGTGATGCGGCTCGACTTGCGCTGACCGCGCGGCTCAGCTCGGCCGTTCAGCCCTCGAACGTCTCGAAGTCGTCGTCGTCGAGCAATGGGCTGGTGATGGTCTCCAGCCGCTCCGTCGAGAGCCTCTGCACGTCCCGCAGAAGGTCGTCGACCGCGGTCGAGCGGAGCAGGTTCAGCTGGTCGATCTCCCCGAGCGGCGAGATACCCGCGAGTTGCCAGGCGGCTCCTACGGGATCGTCCACCAGCTCGACGTCCGCGCTCCAGCGCTGCTCCTCGAATTCACTCGCCTGCGCGAGCACGCGGCGCACCACGCGCTCCGTCTCCTCGAGCAGCGCTCGGTGCCCTTCATCCCACTCGAGTTCCGGCAGGATCCGCACCTCGGCCTGCGGGTAGGGGTCGTCCTCCAGCCAGCGCTCCACCACGAAACGGTCGGCGCCTTCGGCGACCAGCCCGACGAAGCCGTCGCCTTCGAGCAGCTGCGTGATGCGCGCGAAGGTGCCGACATCGAAGCGGTGGTCGCCCCCGCCCGCCTCGAGCCCGCGCTCGATGAGGACGATTCCGAACTCGGCGGGCTCCTCCTGCAGCACATTCGCAAGCAGCGCGAGGTAGCGCTCCTCGAAGACGCGCAGCACGGCCGGCATGGAGGGGAACAGCACGGAGCCGAGCGGGAACATGGGGCGAGCGGTCACCGGCTCAGCCTGGCAGGCGGGGCTGAGCGGGTTCTTCGGGCGTCAGGCTCCGGTGTCCGGCTCGTCGGACTCCCTGAACCAGTGCTCCTCCGGCGGGCGGCGGGCGATGGCGCGGACGACGGCCACCTGGGCGAGCACGACGAGCGCTCCGAACCCCAGGGCGACGGGGAGGATCGGCGCCACGGGGAACAGGGACAGCACCAGGACCACCGGGACTATCCCGAGGGCCACGCCGGCCGCGGTCCCGGCCCATGACCTGCGTGACGCGGTCTGCCCGATCCAGAGGTCACGCCGCCAGTTCGGGTTCCGCGCCCGGCGAACCGTGAGCACCACCATGAGGATGGCCAGCGCACCGAACACGAGGAGGGTGACAGCTCCGAGGACTTCGGTCGACGACCGGAACTGCTCGTCCGTCACCGCTCCCCCCGGAGGGCCAGCTCTGCGCGGAAGACCTCGTCGGCCCGGGCCCGGGCGCCGTCGGGGTCCTCGGCCTGAGTCTCCTTCTCATACCTCTCCGCGTCGTCCAGCTCGTCGTGGACGAAGCGCACGAGCACGTCGGGTGGCGTGCCGTCGCCGAGCTCGCGCGTGACCGACTTCAGGGCGATCAGCTCCGTCGTCGCAGCGCGCACCTCGGCACCGGCGCTGCTCTCAGCCAGGAGGGTCGGCAGGTCCATCGGCGGGACTGCCTGATGCGGATGGTCCGCCAGCCAGCGGAGCGCCGCCGCCGGGCGGAGGGCGTAGAAGAACCGCTTGAGCGACCCCTTCCCCGCCTGCTGCTTCCTTCCCACGTGGAGGTAGTGGCGGGCTATCCTGTCGCGTTCCACCACCTCGTCGGCGAACGCCAGCATCCTGTCGCGGAAGCCCTCGTCGCCGGAGTAGACGATCGGCGAGCGCAGCCACTCCAACGCCGTGGCGTTGCCCTTCACGATCAGTCGCAGGGCCTTGGCCAGGTCCCAGCCGTTGACGTCGTACACCTTGTCGAGCGGGGTCTCGATGACATCCCGCGGCGCCCACAGCGACAGGTGATCGGAGGCGGGACGGACGAAGATGAACCGGCAGTCGTAGTCGCTGTCCGGCGAGGGGAACCCCCACGCCCTGCTGCCGCTCTCGATGGCCCACGCGACCTGCACCCGGTGCTCGGCGGCGACGGCCGCGAGTCGGGCGTCGATCGTCGCGACGACGTCCGGGTCCAGTTCGTCGGGGATCGCGCGCACGCCGAGACCCTACCGACAGCTGTCCGGTGCTGCGACCTTCGGCGTCTGCGCGGCCCACCCATCCGACTAGCGGCTAGCGGCTAGCGGCTAGCGGCTAGCCGACCCTCGGGATCTGGCCCGTGTGGGTCGACCGCCTGCTTGGTGCCCCGGAGAGGAACGCCCCGACGATCAACCAGGCGAAGAGGCTGATCGAGCCCATGCCGCAGAGGATGTAGCCGAAGATCGGCAGGAGGATCACGAGGGTCTGCACCCCCTGCCCGGTCATGCTCTGGGCAGCGGCGATCGCACCGACGATCGCGAGGGGGCCGAGGATCAGCCCGACGATCGTCAACCAGCCGAGAGCAGAGTGGTACGGGTTCATGAGCGGACCCTATGCGCGCGACGATCCCGGGCCGGGGAGGCGGTTCCACCCCAACCCGGGGGACTGTCGAAGGGTCAGAGCCGCTCGAAGACCAGCGTCGCCTGAATGCGGTCACCACCGATGAGGCCCTTGCTGCCCGACGACGCCGTGGTGATGGTGTGCAGGCGGTACCCCTGGGCGGCCTGCGCGTTGATCGCCTTCTCCAGCTCCGTCAGGTTCCCCGACCCGGAGCCCAGGAGCTTCTCCTTGAGCTGGACCTGGATCACGACATACGTCCCGTTGGAAGCCATGAGCATCTCGCCTTCTTCCGGATGCCCGTGTGGCGTGGCCGGAGCTCCCACCGTCTCACGGCGTACCGACGGAGCCCGGCGGATCCGCCGGAGACTTCCTCGTGTCGGATCAGGATCAGACGTTGAAGCGGAACTCCACGACGTCGCCCATCAACTGGGACCTTCACCGTACGGCTCGTACTGAATCGTCCGATCCCAAGTCGTGCTGACTCGTCTCCCGGGGGAAGGCAACTCGTGTCCTCGAACGCCGGTCTGCGATGCGGTCGTGCCATTGGGGAAGGAGACGTCCACACGGGACCGGCTGGGAGCGAAGTGTTCCGCTACGCGACCGGCGATAGCGGCTTCGATGAGCCGCTGCGCCAACGACACCTCCTCGTAACCCAGTTCCCAGCGTCCGCCGATGGTCCCGATGCCCACGACCAGGAACTGCTCGCATACGACGGTCACCGACACGGCCCGAGGGTTCCGGGGCACCAGGTGGAAGACCAGCACCAACCCGTCGTTGAACTCCTCCAGCGCCACCTGGCCGCGCCCACCCGATGCTGTCCGCGCGAAGTCGGCCAGCGCATCGCGCGTTTTTCGCCGCTCGATATGCGATTCCTGGTTGTCGTGGCTCATGCTTATGAATGACGGAACTCGACGACGTCGCCGTCCTGCATCACGTAGTCCTTGCCCTCGATTCGGGCCTTGCCGCGCGAGCGGGCCTCCGCTATCGAGCCGGTCTCCACCAGGTCGGCGAACGAGATGACCTCCGCCTTGATGAAGCCCTTCTGGAAGTCGGTGTGGATCACGCCGGCCGCCTGCGGGGCGGTCCAGCCCTTGCCGATCGTCCACGCGCGGGCCTCCTTCGGCCCGGCCGTGAGGTAGGTCTGCAGACCGAGCGCGCCGAAGCCGACCCGGGCGAGCTGGTCGAGGCCGCTCTCCTCCTGGCCGGTGCTGGCGAGCATCTCGGCGGCGTCGGCCGCGTCGAGGTCGACGAGCTCCGACTCCAGCTTGGCGTCGAGGAAGACGGCCTCCGCCGGGGCGACCAGGTCGGCGAGCTGCTGCCGCTTCGCCGGATCGGTGAGCACCGTCTCGTCCACGTTGAATACGTAGATGAACGGCTTCGCGGTGAGCAGGCCGAGCTCGCGGATGGGGGCGAGGTCGAGCTTCGACGAGGACAGCGTCTTCCCGGAGTCGAGGACCTCCTTCGCCTTCTGCGCCGCGTCGAGGACCGCGGGCTCCAGCTTCTTGCCCCGCACCTCCTTCTCGTAGCGCGGGATGGCGCGCTCGAGGGTCTGCAGGTCGGCGAGGATCAGCTCGGTGTTGATCGTCTCGAGATCGCTCTCCGGGTTCACCGCGCCTTCGACGTGTACGACGTCCGGGTCGTCGAAGCCGCGCACCACCTCGGCGATGGCGTCCGCCTCGCGGATGTTGGCGAGGAACTGGTTGCCGAGCCCCTCCCCCTCGCTGGCGCCGCGCACGATGCCGGCGATGTCGACGAAGGACACGCTGGCCGGCACGATGCGCTCACTCGAGAACAGCTCGGCGAGCTTCTCGAGGCGCGGGTCGGGCAGGCCGACGACGCCGACGTTGGGCTCGATCGTCGCGAAGGGGTAGTTGGCGGCGAGCACCTCGTTGCGGGTGAGCGCGTTGAAGAGCGTCGACTTGCCGACGTTCGGGAGACCGACGATTCCGATGGTGAGAGCCACGGGGTACAAGGCTACCGGGCCGCTGAGACAGTACGTTCCGGCTCGGAGTTCACGCTCCGCCGTACCTTTCGAGCCGGATCGTTCTCGAAGTTCGATCGGGCGGGGGACGCTTCCGGCGTCCGCGGCGGGGCACCCGGGCGGCGTCGGAGGGGCATGCCAGCCTGCGGGGATGACGCTCGACTTCACCGCCATCGACTTCGAGACCGCCAACCGATCCAGCGCCTCGGCGTGCTCGGTGGGACTGGTCAAGGTGCGGGACGGCCGGGTCGTCGACCGGGCTGCCTGGTTCATCCGGCCGCCGTTCGGGCACGACTGGTTCTCCGAATGGAACACCCGCATCCACGGCATCGACGAGTCGCACATCGCGGACGCCCTGGTCTGGAGCGACCAGCTCGCCGACCTCGTCTCCTTCGCGGGCGACGACCACTTCGTCGCCCACAACGCCGGCTTCGACATGGGCGTCATCTCATCGGCGTGCGAGGCGAGCGCCATAGCGACGCCGGAATACGCCTACCTGTGCACCCTGCAGCTGGCCCGGCGCACGTACTCCCTCGACTCCTACCGCCTCCCTGTCGCCGCGATGGCCGCCGGCTTCGAGGACTTCCGGCACCACGACGCGCTCTCCGACTCGGAAGCCTGCGCCGCGATCGTCGTGCACGCGGCGAAGCGCCACGGCGCCGGCACGATCGAGGAGCTCGCGGAAGCGTCAGGCGTCCGCATCCGCCGCATCGGCTCCTCCGTCGCTGCCCCTGTGGCTACCCCGGTCCTGGCCGCGGTGCCCGCGGCGCTGGCGAGCTGAGCGGCGCTAGCGAGCTGACTCGCGGGCCACCGACCGCTCAACAGTCGCAGTCCCCGTCCCTCAACAGGCCGTCTTGCCTACAACAGGCTGAACTGGGCCTTCCTGGCCTGTTGAAGGGAATCCGGCCTGTTGAGGGCGAGCGAACCGTTGATCGGCAGTCGCCCTCGCCGCGGTCAGGCCAGCCTGCCGTCAGACCGTCGTGCGACCCTCGCGGGTGAGGAGCGCGTCGCGGCAGGCGCGCAGGTGGTGGATCAGCTGACGGCGGTCCTCGTCGCTGAGCGCGGAGGCGAGCACACCGTCGAGCTCGTGCACGTCGTCCCGGACCGACTCGATCGTCCGCTCGCCGTCGGCGGTGATGTAGAGGAGCATCTGTCGCCCGTGCGCCGGATCCTTCTCGC
>DATCMN010000175.1:0-3240 GCA_036563405.1 Naasia sp.
TCGGTCGGCGATCGGCAGGGGCGGCGTGCCTCCGTGACCGGGCTCGCAGCGGTCTACAGCCGAGCCCGCAGCTACATCGAGGAGCACGCCTCCCTGCCCATCAGCGTCGTCGATATCGCCGAGGCGGTCGGGGTGCCGGCAACCGAACTGGACAGGGCGTTCGTCGTCCTCGGTTCCACCACCCCCGCCGACTACCTGGCATGGATCCGGATGCGATCCGCCTACAGCGACCTCCAAGCCTCATCGGGATCCATCGACAGGGCGCGACCGGAGGCCGCCGCCCTCGCGAGCGACATGGTGCGGGAGGTCGCCCTCCGCTGGGGCTTCGCGCAGCCACGGCGCTTCGCGCGCCTCTACCGCCGCCAGTACGGCGTCCGCCCGGAGGACGTACTGGGAATCTGAGCGGATACGCTCGGGAAGGCCCGGCTCCGCGCCCACTGTCCTGGAGGTACAGCCCTGTGACCGATCCCCGCCTTGCCGTCGTCGTCCTCGCCGCAGGACAGGGGACGCGGATGAAGTCGGCTCGGCCCAAGGTGCTGCATCGCCTCGCCGGGATGCCGATCGTCGCGCATGTCCTCGCGACGGCGCGCGAGCTGGAGCCGGCCCACGTGCTCGTCGTCGTGCGGCATGAACGGGACCTCGTCGCGGAGGCCGTGGAGACCGCGCTGCCCCACGCGATCATCGTCGACCAGGACGACATCCCGGGCACCGGACGTGCGCTCGAGGTCGCGCTGAGCGCGCTGCCCGCGGACTTCGAGGGCGATGTGCTCGTCCTCAACGGCGACGTGCCCCTGCTCGACATCGACACCCTCAGCGCCTTCGTCGCCGAACACCGCAACGCGGGGAGCCCGGCCACCGTGCTCACCGCCGTGCTGCCCGACCCCACCGGCTACGGCCGCATCCTGCGCGATCGGGACGGGCATCTCGCGCGCATCGTGGAGCAGAAGGACGCGACGGAGGACGAGCTCGCCGTGGGCGAGGTGAACGCCGGCGTGTACGCGCTCGGGGTGGCCGGCCTGCGGGATCACCTCGCGTCCCTGACCACCGCGAACGCGCAGGGCGAGAAGTACCTCACCGACCTGGTCGGAGCCCTGCGGGCGGCGGGGTCGTCGGTGTCGGCGGTGCCGGTGTCCGAGCCGTGGCTCGTGGAAGGCATCAACGACAGGGCCCAGCTCGCCGCGGCCGCCGCCAAGCTGAACGCGCTCATCGTCCGCGGCTGGCAGCTCGCCGGGGTGACGGTGCAGGATCCGGCGACCACCTGGATCGACCTCACAGTGTCGATCGAGCCGGACGTGGAGCTGCTGCCCGGCACCCAACTCCAGGGGGCCACGAGCATCGCGACCGGCGCGGTGATCGGCCCGGACACGACTCTGGTCGACTGCGAGGTCGGTGAAGGAGCGGTCGTCAAGCGGGTGGATGCCACGCTCGCCGTGATCGGCGCGGGCGCCACAGTCGGCCCGTGGGCGTACCTGCGGCCCGGCACCGAGCTGGCCGACGGCGGCAAGATCGGCACCTTCGTGGAGACGAAGAATGCGAGGATCGGCGCCGGCTCGAAGGTCCCGCACCTGTCCTACATCGGCGACACCGAGGTCGGCGTCGGCTCCAACGTGGGCGCCGGCACCATCACCGCCAACTACGACGGCGTGAACAAGCACCGGACGGTTGTGGGCTCGCACGTGAGGACGGGCTCGCACAACGTGTTCGTGGCCCCCGTTAGGATTGGCGACGGAGCGTACACCGGAGCCGGAACGGTTGTCCGGAAGGACGTGCCGGCTGGCTCCCTCGCCATCAACGTCGCTCCGCAACGCAACATCGAGGGCTGGGTGGCCGAGCACCGGCCCGGTACTGATGCCGCAGAGTCCGCGGCGGAGAGCGGGACCGAGTGAGCATCAAGGCGTCCGGGGAGAAGCAGCTCGTCATAGTCAGCGGACGGGCGCACCCCCAGCTCGCCGAGGACATCGCCGCGGAGCTCAACACCACGGTTCTGCCCACCGATGCCCGCACCTTCGCGAACGGCGAGCTCTACGCCCGCTTCGACGAGAGCGTGCGCGGCTGCGACGCGTTCGTCATCCAGTCGCACACGGCCCCGATCAACCAGTGGCTCATGGAGCAGCTGATCATGGTGGACGCCCTCAAGCGTGCGTCGGCCAAGCGGATCACCGTCGTCTCGCCGTTCTACCCGTACGGCCGCCAGGACAAGAAGAACCGGGGCCGCGAGCCCATCTCCGCCCGCCTCATCGCGGATCTGTATGCGGCCGCCGGCGCTCACCGCATCATGTCGGTCGACCTGCACGCCGCCCAGATCCAGGGCTTCTTCGACGGCCCGGTCGACCACCTGTTCGCCATGCCGGTCCTGCTCGGCCACATCGAGGACACCGTCGACAAGTCCCTCCTCACCGTCGTGTCGCCCGACATGGGCCGCGTCCGCGTCGCCGACATCTGGAGCGACAAGCTGGGCGTGCCGCTCGCGATCATCCACAAGCGTCGCGACCCGAAGGTCATGAACCAGGTGTCGGTGCACGAGATCGTCGGCGACGTCCGAGGCCGCGTCTGCCTCCTCGTCGACGACCTCATCGACACCGGCCGGACCATCGCGAAGGGCGCCGCCGCGCTCAAGGCGAACGGCGCCGTCGGTGTCATCGTGGCGGCGACGCACGCCGTGTTCTCCGACCCGGCCGTCGAGCTCCTCAGCTCGCCCGACATCGATCAGGTGATCGTCACCGACACGCTGCCCCTCCCGGAGGAGAAGCGCTGGGACAAGCTCACCGTCCTGCCGATCGCCCCGCTGCTGGCGCGGGCGATCCACGAGGTGTTCGACGACGGCTCCGTCACGTCGATGTTCGACGGCGCCGCCTAGGCCCCGACGAGCCACAGGCACAGCCGCCGGCGCCGCTTAGGCGCCGCCATCACCGTCCCTCAACAGGCTGTCTTGCCGTCAACAGGCTGGTATCGCCTGTTCTGGCCTGTTGAGGGGAATCTGGCCTGTTGAGGGCGAGAGTCCGGGCGACTAGGGGGCCGACGGCGGGCGAGTGCGGTCGCCCTTCGCGTCGCGCTTCCGCAGCCGGGGGATCACCACGAGGTAGGCGATGATGCCCACCGGCACGAAGACGGCGAAGACGACGATCACCACCAGCAGGCCCAGGTCCACGGCTTCAGGCTAACGGCAACGTTCCGGCCTAACGGCAACGTCGCACGGTTGCCGATAGGCCGGAACGTTGCCGTTAGGCGCAATGCCGGGGC
>DATCMN010000176.1:0-1745 GCA_036563405.1 Naasia sp.
CGCCGCGGCTCGGGCCGAAGCGCGTCTCGCCCTCGCCTCGAACAGCGCCTACCGGTCGTACGCGACACAGGTGGGGCTCTACGACCCCAGCAATCCGCTTATCGCGCCTCCGGGCACCAGCGAGCACCAGACCGGTCTGGCAATGGACATCGGCGCGGAGTCCGGTACGTGCTCACTCAACGTGTGCTTCGCGACCACGCCTGAGGGTCGGTGGCTGGCAGCCAACGCGTGGCGCTTCGGCTTCGTCCTCCGGTTCCCGGACGGGATGGAGGGCATCACCGGCTACCCGTTCGAGCCGTGGCACTACAGGTACGTGGGCACCGAGCTCGCCGCGGAGCTGAATGCGACAGGTGTGCGGACCCTGGAGGAGTTCTTCGGCCTGCCTCCCGCGCCCGCGCCGCAGTGACCCGCGGCGCGGCCGTCCGGAGCTCAGCGGAGCGCTGCGTCGACGATGCGCTTCGCCTCGGCCTGCACCTCGCGCAGGTGCTCCTCGCCCTTGAACGACTCGGCGTAGATCTTGTAGACGTCCTCGGTGCCGCTCGGGCGCGCAGCGAACCACGCGCTGTCGGTGACGACCTTCACGCCGCCCACCGCCGCGCCGTTGCCCGGTGCAGCGCTGAGCTTGGCGATGATCGGCTCGCCGGCCACCTCGTCCGCCGAGATCGCGTCGCCGTCCAGCTTGCCGAGCGCGGCCTTCTGCGCCTTCGTCGCCGGTGCGTCGACGCGCTCGTAGGCCGGGGCGCCGAAGCTCTCGGTGAGCTCCGCGTACAGCACGCTCGGTGACTTGCCCGTCTTGGCGAGGATCTCGCCCGCGAGCAGTGCCAGGATGATCCCGTCCTTGTCGGTGGTCCACACGGTGCCGTCGGTGCGGAGGAAGCTGGCACCCGCCGACTCCTCGCCGCCGAACGCGACGGATCCGTCCACGAGTCCGGGGACGAACCACTTGAACCCGACCGGCACCTCCCAGAGCCGGCGGCCGAGCGACTCGGCGACTCTGTCGATCATCGTGGAGGAGACCAGGGTCTTGCCGATCGCGGCGTCCTCCCGCCAGCCGGGCCGGTTGCCGTACAGGTACTGGATCGCGACGGCCAGGTAGTGATTGGGGTTCATCAGGCCCGCGTCCGGGGTGACGATCCCGTGCCGGTCCGCATCGGCGTCGTTTCCCGTGAGGATGTCGAAGTCGTGCCGGCGCTCGACGACCGACGCCATGGCCGACGCCGAGGACGGGTCCATCCGGATCTTGCCGTCCCAGTCCAGCGTCATGAACCGCCAGGTCGGGTCGATCCGCTCGTTCACCACTGTCAGATTCAGCCCGTACCGGTCGCGGATCGCCTGCCAGTAGGCGACGCTCGCGCCGCCGAGCGGATCCGCGCCGATCCGGATCCCGGAGTCGCGGATCGCCTGCATGTCGACGATGTTCGCGAGGTCGTCGACGTAGGTGCCGAGGAAGTCGTAGCCCTCGACGGCGCTCGGCTCGGCCATCCGCACATCCGCGAGACCGCCCTCGATGATCTCGTTCGCCCGCTTCGCGATCCACGAGGTGGCGTCGCTGTCGGCCGGTCCGCCGTGCGGCGGGTTGTACTTGAAGCCGCCGTCGCGCGGTGGATTGTGGCTCGGGGTGACGACGATGCCGTCGGCCTGATCGTCATTGCCTGCGCGGTTGTAGCGGAGGATCGCGTGCGAGACGGCCGGGGTCGGCGTGTAGCCGTCGTCCGCCGCGGTCAGCACGCGGACGCCGTTGGCGA
>DATCMN010000177.1:0-5678 GCA_036563405.1 Naasia sp.
TCGGTCGGCTCCTCCATGTACCACTCGGTGAACCGGGACGCCCGGCCGTCCTCGGTCAGCCGGATCACCCAGAGGTTGAGGTAGGACGAGCCGTTCAGGTAGGGCGTTCGCCCCTGGACGACGACGGTGCCGTCATCGACCGCCAGGACGTCCCAGGTGAACGACCAGTCGTCGGGCTCGTCCTTGCTGTCCAGCCAGCTCGCCACGATCGCGTCCTGGCCGCGCACCGGCTCCTCCCACGGGTGGTACCGGTACTCCGCATCCTCTGTGAACAGCGCACGGATGTCCGCCTCGTCGTTGCTGGTCCACGCCTTCACGTACCCGTCGACCCAGGT
This sequence comes from Naasia sp., assembly GCA_036563405.1. GTDB lineage: Bacteria > Actinomycetota > Actinomycetes > Actinomycetales > Microbacteriaceae > Naasia. The sequence goes on from DATCMN010000177.1 coordinate 336, forward strand.
GCGGGCCTCGTCTCTGGTCGCCATCCTCCGGGTCTACACGACCTCTCCTGCGGGGCGCCACCCCCGCCCCGACACGCCGCCGGGCAGCGGGGAATGAACGAGGGTCCGCGTCCGTTGAACCTGCTGATGGGAAAGCAATTCGAAGAGTTCGAGGACGGCGGCGTCGTCCTCAAGTACCGACGTCACAGCAATGGCCGCGGCTACGTGGCCATGACTGCGAAGGCGGATCCCACCGCGTTCATCGCGGCGACCGCCTACATCGAGTCGGACGCGCGTGTCGACCGGGACGCGCAGGTCGGCATCGGCACATGGATCGAGCGGGACGTGATCATCGGTCGCGGCGCGAAGATCGGGGCGAACGTGCGCATCGGCGCCGGCGCCGTGATCGGTGCGGGCGCGCAGATCGGCAGCCACTCGCGCATCGGACCGGGCGCCAAGGTCGCGTCCTCCGCCCGGGTCCCGCACGACTCGAACCTCCCGGCGCGTGCCACGGTGCGCGGGTCGGACTTCCGCCGGGCCGCCTGACCCGTTCCTGAGAATCGCGCCATCCCGCCCCGGCGGGGTGGCGCGACGTGTTGCGCGAACCGCACGCTGTTCAGGTGTCCCGCCCGCCGCGCCTGCGCCTCCTCCTGGTCGCCGCGCTGCTGGCCGGGGCGGCGGGCATCGGCGCGGCCGGGCATCTGCCCGGCGGACCGGGCGAGGGGACTGCGCTCGAGGGCGCGCCCTGTCCCGACTCCCACCCCATCCTCCTCCCCGTGGAGGGCGTGGCCGGTCTGAGCCTCTGTGCCGACCCTTCCGCCCGCAGCACGCTCATCGTGAACGACACCCGGGCGGTGTGGGCCGTGCGGGTCGAGTCGGGCACTCCTCTGTCGCGGGGCAGGATGTCCCCGCTGACCGCGTCGTTCCTGGATCTCGTGGCGCAGACGGCGCCCGTGGTGCCGGCGAGCGCGTCGGTCCTGGTGCTCGCGCCGCCCGCCGCGGTGGGCGTCGCGGTCGACGCCGACCTGACTGTCGCCCAGCTCGTGCACGACCAACTGGTGAGCACCTTGGACTACGAGGACGACGACGTCGCGGAGGGCGCTCTCCGCCTGCAGCCGGGCGGCGAGCCGCGGATGCTCGCCCTCTGCGTCGAGGCAGTCGCGCAGCGCGCGGGGCCGAGCCGCGCGGTGCTCGCCGACGCGGCGCTGCCGCAGCGGCTCGAGGATGCCGCACTCGCGACGGCCGCGGCGACCTGGTCCGGCTGCGGAGCGGCCTGGCTGGAGACGAAGCTGGACGGCGGGGTAGACCCGAAGGGCCTGACGTCGCTCGCCTACGACGTGCGGGGCTGGAGCTCGAGCTCCACCCTCGAGCTGCGCGGCGCCCTCGCGGCGGCTGCCGCCCGCTCCGCCGGCGCCATCCGTCCGGCCTCGCTCACGCCCCGCCTCGGCTGACCCGCTGGGGCTCGCTTGGGCGGCTAACGGCAACCGTCCGGCCTGATGGCAACGTTATGCGGTTGCCGTTCGGCCGGAGCGTTGCCGTTAGCGCCAGCCGGGAGACGCGACGTTCCTGTTCCCGAGAGGGTCTTGCGGTGGCCGGTAGCCGCGGGTCTATGCTCACCCCCGGAGAGCCGGGAAGCCTGGTCGGCCCGCGAAGCGCGGGGCCCCGCGGATGGGGCCGGGGAAAGGTCACCATGGCTTCTTCGGCAGCGCCCGCCGTGCGCACCTCTGGATTGATCAAGCGGTTCGGGCGGGCGACAGCGCTCGGCGGGCTCGACCTGGAGGTCCTCCCCGGCGAGGTGCACGGCTTCCTCGGCCCCAACGGGGCCGGCAAGTCGACGACGATCCGGATCCTGCTCGGCCTGGTGCGGGCGACCTCGGGGTCGGCCGAGGTGTTCGGCCTCGACCCGTGGCGGGAGGCACCCGCTCTGCACCGGCGGATCGCCTATGTGCCGGGCGATGTGTCGCTCTGGCCGGGCCTCTCCGGCGGCGAGACGATCGACCTGCTCACCTCGCTTCGGGGAGGCGCCGATACCGATCTGCGACGGCGGCTCATCGCGGACTTCGACCTGGATGTCCGCAAGCGGGCGAGGACGTACTCGAAGGGCAATCGGCAGAAGGTCGCACTGGTCGCGGCGCTCGCCCGGCGCGCGGATCTGTACGTGCTCGACGAGCCCACTTCCGGCCTCGACCCCGTGATGGAGGCGGTCTTCCGCACCCACGTCGAGCGCGTTCGACGAGAGGGCGCGGGCGTCCTCCTGTCTAGCCACATCCTCAGCGAGGTCGAGCTGCTCTGCGACCGGGTGACGATCATCCGGGCCGGAGTCGCAGTGGAGACCGGCACCCTCGCGATGCTCCGGCACCTCACCCGGACGACCGTGCGGCTCTCGGCGGACCGACCGGCCACAGCGCTCGGCTTCCTCGCCGGGGTGCACGATCTGGTGGACGACGGCGGTTCCGTGCGGTTCGACGTCGACTCCGCCGCGCTCCCCGACGTCCTCCCCCGGATCGCGGAACTCCGCCCGTCAGCGCTCACCGTGACGCCGCCCACTCTCGAGGAGCTCTTCCTGCACCACTACGAGGAGGTCGGCCGGTGACGCTGCCGCGCCTCGCCCTGTTCCAGCTCCGCCGCGATCGCTGGCAGCTGCTGATCTGGATCGCGGGCACGGCCGTCCTCGCCGGAGCAGCATCGGCGGCGGTCGCCGACGAGTTCGCCGCAGAGCAGGACCGACGGGCCTTCGTGACTGTCGCCGCAGCGAGCCCGGCCGTGCTGTTCCTGCGCGGGACCCCTGACGGCGCCGACGTCGGGGCGCTCGTGTTCTTCCAGCTCTTCGCGTTCCTCGGCGTGATGGTCGGCCTGATGACGACCTTCCTGGTGGTGCGGCACACCCTGCCGACGAGGAGGCCGGCAGGGCCGAACTGCTCGCCGCCACCCCGCTCGGCCGATCCACCCCCCTGATGGCGACGCTGCTCCTCGCCACCGTCGCCGATCTGCTGTTCGGTGCCGCTGCCGCCCTTGGTCTGCTGGCTGGGGGCCTGCCGGCTTCCGGTTCGCTCCTGACCGGACTGTCGGCCGCGGCGGTCGGCGTCGCCTTCGCCGGGATCGCCGCGCTGGCGGCTCAGGTGCTGCCGACGTCGCGGGGGGCGAACGGCGCGGCTGCGGCGCTCGTGGGCTCGGCCTATGTGCTGAGAGGGGTCGGCGACGCACTGGGCGTCCCCTCCGCCGATCTGCTGAGCGCCACGAGCGCCTGGCCCTCCTGGCTGTCACCCATCGGCTGGGGCCAGCAGGTGCGCCCCTTCACGGATGCGGACCCCGTGCCGCTGCTGCTCTGTCTCGGGCTGGGCGCGACCACCGCAGCGGTCGCCCTCGCGGCACGTCGCCGCCGCGACCTCGGGGACAGCCTGGTGCCGGAGCGCACGGGCGGCGAGAGCGGTGGGTGGAGCTCCCGATCCTCGCTCGGGCTCGCGGTGCGGCTGCACCGCGGAGCGCTGCTCGGCTGGGCTCTGGGCGGTGCGGTCCTCGGCGCCTTGGCGGGGCTGATCGCGCCCGCCATCGCAGAGGCTCTCGACGGCAACTCGGGACTTCAGGCGATCCTGGACAGGCTCGCGCCGGGCACCACAGGTGACCCGGTGGACATCTTCGCCACGGCGATCTTCGGGATGGCCGGATTCCTGGCGGCCGCCGCGGGATGCCAGGCGGTGATGCGGCTCCGCAGTGACGAGGCGGATGGGCGCGCGGAGGCAGTGCTGGCCACGCCTCTGGTCCGGCTCCGCTGGCTGGGCAGCCACCTCGCCGTCGGGGCGGCCTCGGTGCTCGTGGTGCTCCTCTCGGCGGGAGTCGCCGGCGGCGCTGCATTCGTGGCCGGCGGAAGCGACACCGGCAGATTCGGAACATCGCTCGGTGCCGCGCTCGCACACGCTCCCGCCGCTCTGGTGTTCGTGGCGGTCACGGGGCTCCTGTTCGCGGTGCTCCCCCGCTGGACGGTGCCGCTGGGCTGGGGGATCCTCGCGCTCGGGCTCGTGCTCGGCCAGTTCGGCGACCTGCTCCGCATCCCCGCAGGGCTGCAGGACCTCAGCCCGTTCAGTCACTCGTCCGGGCTGCCGGCGGAGTCCCTCGACGTCGCGGCGGTGCTGATCCTCCTCGCCGTGGCCCTGGCCGGGGCGGCGCTCGCGGCCCTGGCCTTCCGCCGCCGCGACCTGGCCGCCTGACCGCTGACGGCAACCGTCCGGCCTGACGGCAACGATCTGCGGTTGCCGTTAGGCCGGAGCGTTGCCGTTAGCCCCGCGCTCCGGGCGCGGCTCAGTGGCGGGCGCCGCTCAGGGCGAGGACGCCACCGAGCCCGATCATCATGCCGCCGCCTGTCGCGCCGAGGGCGGAGAGGCGGCGGGGGCTGCGGGCGAACCAGTCGCGCGCGGAACCGGCGGCGAGAGCCCAGACGCTGTCGCAGCCGAGCGCGAGGACCGCGAAGAGAACGCCGAGCTGGAGGAGCTGCAGCGGGATGGCCCCTGCCAAGTAGTCGACGAACTGCGGCAGCACGGCGACGAAGAAGGCGATCGTCTTCGGATTGGTGATCCCGACGACGAAGCCCTGCCGCAGCAGCCGCCAGGCGGAGGTTCGTACCACCGGGGCGGAGGCGCTGCCGGCGTTATGGCGGTGCCGGATCGCCTGCACGCCGAGCCACACCAGGTACGCGGCGCCGACGAGTTTCACGATCGTGAACACGACGACGGAGGAGGCGACGAGCGCACCGACGCCGAGCGCGACGGCTGCGAGCAGGGGAAGCATCCCGAGGGTGTTGCCGACCACGCTGAGCAGCCCCCCGCGGCGGCCGAGGGCGAGCGAGCGGCCGATCACGAACAACACGCTCGGGCCCGGCATCACGAGGAGCACGACGGACGCGAGCAGGAACGCGAGCAGGTTGGACGGCGGCACCACGGCGCCACCCTAGCGACGTATACCCCTGGCCCGTGCGGGTCGTGCGGACACATGCACCCCCGGGGCGCCCTGCGGGTGTCCGCACGACCCGCGCGGCGGGAACGCGAAACGGGCCGCCTCCCGAAGGAGACGGCCCGTCCAAGAAGTTCGCGGTGTCTTATCGAACCCTGCGCGGCTTCGCCTCAGCGGCGGAGGCCGAGACGCTCGATCAGCGACCGGTAGCGGTTGATGTCGATGTCCTGCAGGTAGCCGAGCAGCCGGCGACGCTGGCCCACGAGGAGCAGCAGACCACGACGCGAGTGGTGGTCGTGCTTGTGCTCCTTGAGGTGCTCGGTCAGATCCTTGATCCGACGCGTGAGCATGGCCACCTGGACCTCAGGGGATCCGGTGTCACCGGGGTGCGTTGCGTACTCTTCGATGATCGCCTTCTTG
>DATCMN010000178.1:0-9977 GCA_036563405.1 Naasia sp.
GACAACGTCCGGTCCGCCGCCCCCGATGTCCCTCCCGGGGAGATCCGCAACCGGCTGGCACGGCTCCTGCTGCGGGGCGACAGCGTCCACCGGCCGGTGCGCACCCTCTCCGGCGGCGAGCGGTTCCGTGCGGCGCTCGCCCGCCTGCTCCTCGCCGATCCCCCGGTCCAGCTCCTGATCCTCGACGAGCCGACGAACAGTCTCGACATCGAGAGCGTCGACCAGCTGGTCGAGGCCCTGTCGGGCTACCGGGGCGCGCTCCTCGTGGTCAGTCACGACGACGCGTTCCTCGGCCGGCTCGGGCTCGACCTGGTCCTCGAGCTCACCCGCGACCGCGACCTCGTCGAGACCATAATCTGACGCGGAATGCCACGTGGCACCTCGCGTCCGCCCGGTTGGCAGTTGTGGCTGTCATCTCGGCAAGATGGCAGCCACAACTGCCGAGTCGGCGTCAGGCGGCGGGCGCGGAGACGGTGACGGTCGGGCGCAGAGCGCGGGTGTGGTCGACCACGCGGGTCGAGCCCGTCACGTCGACCGTGTGGGACGACACCAGGTCCCCGCTTGAGCGGCCCGCGCTGAACACCAGTGCGCCGGGCTCGACGATCCGGGACCCGTCCACCCCGGTGAACGAGGCGAGGTCTGCGGACACTCTGAAGGAGACCTCCGCCTCCTCGCCGGCGGCCAGGTCCAGCCGCGCGAACCCGAGTAGCCGCTGGACGGGCCGCACGACGGACGCGACGGGGTCGTGCAGGTACAGCTGCACGACGTCGACGCCCGCGCGGTCGCCCGTATTGCTCACCCGCAGCGTGAGTTCCACCTCACCGTCGACGTCCAGCTCTCCGCTGTCCCCCTCGAGGTCCGACCACCCGAAGGTCGTGTAGCCGAGCCCGTGCCCGAACGGGAAGGCGGCTGTCGTGTCGATGTTCGACACCGAGCTGGCGCGCGCCAGGGTGGAGGCCAGGTAGGTGGAGGGCTGCGCGCCGATGGTCGCGGGCACGCTGACCGGCAGGCGACCGCTGGGGCTGACGGCGCCGCTCAGCACCCCGGCGATGGCCAGCGTGCCCTCCTCGCCGGGGAAGAAGGTCTGCACGATGGCTGACGCTTCGCCCACGGCTCGGCCGAGCGCGTAGGGACGCCCCGCGAGCAGCGTCACGATCGTGGGGGTCCCGGAGTCGAGCACGGCGTCGAGGAGCGCCTGCTGGGCGCCGGGCAGCGCGAGGGTCTCCGCGTCGCAGCCTTCACCGCTCGTCCCGCGTCCGAACAGGCCGGCCCTGTCGCCGAGCGCCACGATCACGACATCCGCAGCGGCCGCCAGCTCGGCGGCGGCGGCGATGCCCCCGGTCTCGCCCCCGTCGATGCTCGCGCCGGGCGCCGAGAAGACCTCCGAGTCGGGGAACTCCGCGCGGATGGCGTCGAGGAGCGTGGGCAGGGAGATGCCCGTCTCCACCTCGGGGTGGTGCACGCCGACGTGGGCCGGGAACGAGTAGCAGCCGAGGACACCGAGCGGGAAGTCCGCGCTCGGCCCGACCACCGCGATCCGCCGGGGCTTCACGAGCGGGAGCACACCGTCGTTGCGGAGCAGCACCACAGCCTGCTCCGCCACCCGGCGGGCGAGCGCGCGGTTCTCCGCGCCGTCGAGGTCGATGGCACCCCGAACGTCCTCCGCGCTTCCCGCCGCCGAGAGGGCGGGGGGCAGCGGCGTCCAATCCGCGTCGAGGAGACCGAGCTCGGCCTTCTGGCGGAGGACGCGGCGGAGGGCGCGGTCGACCAGCGCGACGTCCACCCGTCCCTCGGCGACCGCCTCGCGCAGCGGCCCCGCGAACGCGTTCACCGTCGGCAGCTCCACGTCGATTCCGGCGGCGAGCGCCGCGCCCGCCGCGGCGCTCAGGTCGGCGGAGGTGCCGTGCAAGGAGGCGAGGAAGGCCACCGCGAAGTAATCGGCGACGACCGTGCCCTCGAAGCCCCAGGTGTTCCGGAGCAGCTCGGTGAGCAGCGACGCGTCGGCCGCGGTGGGCACACCGTCGATGTCAGTGTACGAGTTCATGACCGAGCGCGCGCCGCCTTCGCGCAGCGCCATCTCGAACGGGACGAGCAGCACGTCCTGCAGCTCGCGCCGCCCGATCGAGACGGGTGCCAGGTTGCGGCCCGCACGGGAGGCCGAGTAGCCCACGAAGTGCTTGAGGGTCGCGACGATGCCGGCCGACTCCAGCCCGCGGACATACGCTGCGCCGATGGTGCCGACGAGGAACGGGTCCTCCCCGATCGTCTCCTCCACCCGGCCCCAGCGGGCGTCGCGCACCACGTCGAGCACCGGTGCGAGGCCCTGGTGGACGCCGACCGACCGCATGTCCTGGCCGATCCTCCGGGCCATGCTCTCGATGAGCTCCGGGTCGAAGGTCGCGCCCCAGGAGAGCGGCACCGGGTAGGCGGTGGCGCCCCAGGCGGCGAAGCCGGCGAGGCACTCCTCGTGCGCGATCGCCGGGATCCCCCAGCGGTTGCTCCCCACGATCCGCTCCTGCGTGCGCATCAGGGAGACGGCGCCGACCGCGGGGTCGACCGGCGCTGTGCCGAACGGCCGGGTGAGCTGACCGAGCCCGTCGGTGAGGAGCGCGTCCAGGTCGACGATGTTGTCCATGTCGTGCTGGTGCGGGGCGACCTCGGCGCCCTCGTTGGACGCACCCACCCACACGCCGTACAGCTGGGCGATCTTCTCCTCGATCGTCATGGCCGCGAGCAGCGACTCCACCCGGTCCTCGACGGGGGCGGCGGAATCGCGCCACACCGGCGTCGTCTGGACGTCCGTGTTCATGCGTACCTTTCGTCCGGTCCCACCCTGACGGGCGGGCCGGTTCGTGTTCGGACGACGCGGCGGTGCGGCCGCGCCGACTGCTGTCAGCCCTTGACGGCTCCGGTCAGGCCGCCGACGATGCGGCGCTCGAAGATACTGAAGAAGATCAGCGCGGGCACCATCGACAGGGCGGTGAAGGCGAGCACGCGTGCGGTGTCCACCGCGTACTGCGAGGAGAACGCCTGGACGCCCAGCGGGAGGGTGAACAGCGCCTCGTCGTTCAGGATGAACAGCGGGAGCAGGTAGCTGTTCCAGCTGCCGATGAACGCCAGGATCCCCGTAGTGATCACGCCCGGCGTTGCCAGCGGGATCACCATGCGCCAGAAGAAGCCGAGCCGGCTGCAGCCGTCGATGAAGGCGGCCTCCTGGATCTCGTCGGGGATCGCCCTGAGGAACGGGACGAGGATGATGATCGTCGTCGGCAGCGCGAACGCGATCTGCGGCAGGATCACCCCGGTCAGCGAGTTCATCAGCCCGAGGTTCTTCACCACGATGTAGAGCGGCGTGATGGCGACGGTCATCGGGAACATCAGGCCGGCGGCGAACAGTGCGTAGAGCACGCCGCGCCCGCGGAACCTGTAGCGGGCGAGCACGTAGCTGGCCATGAGCCCGAGGACGACGACCCCCGCCGTGGTGGCGAGCCCGGCGATCAGCGAGTTGCCCACCTCGCGCCAGAACAGCTCACCAGTGAGGACCGACAGGTAGTTGACGACGACCCAGGGGTCCGGCAGCGCGGACGGGTCCGTCGTGATCTGCGAGTTCGTGCGGAACCCGCTGATGATGATGAACAGCACCGGGGCCAGCATCAGGCCGACCACGAGGGCGGCCACGACGTAGGCCACGGGCGTGCCCCAGCGGATCGGGGTGCGCACCTTCTCGGCGGTGCGGCCGGGCGGCCGGGTGGCGACGGCGGTCATCGTTCCTTCCCCTTGCCGGTGAGAGCGCCCTCGGTGTCGCGGCGGAGGATGAAGCGCTGGTAGATGAGGGCGACGGCCAGCGAGATGAGGAAGAGGACGACGGCCACCGCGTTGCCGTAGCCGTAGTTCCCGGAGAGGCGGCCGTTGGCGACCATGTAGATCGCCATGGTCGAGGTCCCCGCGGTCGAGGAGATGTACTGCCCCCAGATGATGTAGACGAGGTCGAAGAGCTGGAGCGATCCGATGATCGAGAGGAAGGCCCATATCCGCAGCGTGGGGGCGAGCAGCGGCAGCGTGATCTGCCGCTGGATCTGCCAGTAGGACGCTCCGTCGATGGCAGCGGCCTCGGACAGCTCCTCGGGGATTCCCTGCAGGCCGGCGAGGAAGAGGATGACGGCGAAGCCGATGTACTTCCAGGTGATGATGAACATCAGCGTCCAGATGGCGATGTCCGGGTTGGACAGCCAGTCCTGGGTGAGGCCGCCGAGTCCGATGTCGCGGAGGAAGCCGTTGAAGCCGCCGTTGCTCGACAGGATGAGGCTGAAGCCCGTGCCGACGACGACCTCGGAGATCACGTACGGCACGAAGATGAGCACCCGGATGAGGGACTGACCGCGCAGCTTCCGGTTGAGCAGCAGGGCGAGCAGGATCGCCGCGGGGCCCTGGAGCACCAGGGAGAGGACGACGATCACCGCGTTGTGCCAGAGCGCCGCCTGGAACGTCGGATCCTCGAAGATCGTCACGTAGTTCCGCAGGCCCACGAACTGGGTGGCGGGGCCGAAGCCCTGCCAGCTGAAGAAGCCGTAGTAGGCCGCCATCACCACGGGGAAGATGACGAAGCCCAGGAACATCAACAGGGCCGGCCCGACGAGCAGAGCGATCTCGAGCCGTCCGCGCCAGTCGGCGCGGCCCCTGCGCGGGGACGGGGGCAGCGTCGCCGGGACGCTGCCCCCGTTCTCGGTGAGATCAGTCTGCGAGGCGTCGCGAACAGCGCTCTCGCGTACTGACATCTCTTGTTTCCTTCTCTAGAGGACCGGTCAGGCCTTCTTGGCCGCGTCGGCGACAGCCTGGACGATGTCCTCGGGGCTGCCCTTGCCGGCGAGCATGTCGACCACGCCCACGTTCAGCGCGTTGCCGACGTTCTGGCCGTAGACCGTGTCGAGCCACTGCGACACATAGGGCGCCGCGTTGTAGGCCTCGAGGATCGACTGGAGGTAGGGCTCCGTCACGACCTCCTGCGCCACCGTGTTCACCGGCGGGGCGTTGAAGGCGGCGTAGTACTCCTTCTGCACGTCGGCGGTGCCGATGTAGTTGAGGAAGTCCACGCACTCGGGCGGAGCGGAGGCGGAGCAGGAGTAGCCGTCGACGCCGCCGAGGATGGCGCCGGGCTCACCGTCGCCACCCTCGATCTCCGGGAAGGGGAACCAGCCGAGGTCCGGCAGCGGCTTCTCGTCCGGGGTGAGCGACGCGATGACGCCCGGGTTCCAGGCGCCCATGAGCTCCATGCCCGCGAGGTGGTTCGCGATCAGGCCCGCCGAGCTGCCGGCGCCCTGCTGGGGCTCGGTGGTGAGGAAGCCGTCGTTGAACGGGTCGGTCGCGGCGAACTCCTCGAGGTCCTCGCCCGCGCGGATCCAGCACTCGTCGCTGAAGTCCTTCTCGTCCGCGGCCTTCGCCATGGTGTCGGCGCTGCACTCGCGGAGCGCGAAGAAGTAGTACCAGTGCGCTGCCGGCCAGGCCGCCTTGCCGCCGAGCGCGACCGGCGCGACGCCGATGCCCTTCAGCTTCTCGACGGCGTCCGTCATCTCGTCCATGGTGGTCGGCGTCTCGGCGATGCCGGCCTGCTCGAACAGGTCCTGGCTGTAGAACATGCCGCCGGGGAGGACCGCGACCGGCATGGCGTAGACCTTGCCGTCGAGCGTGTTCGCCTTGAACGAGCCCTCGGGGATCTCGCTGGCCACCTCGTCCGACACCTTGCCGGTGAGGTCCATCAGTTGGCCCGCCGCGACCATGGCGGCCATCTTGCCGCCGCCGCGCTGCAGGAAGATGTCGGGGGCGTCGCCGGAGTTGAGCGCGGTCTGGAGCTTCCCGTCGAGGTCCTCGTTCTGGATGGACTGCACCTTGATGGTGACGCCGGGGTTCGCCTTCTCGAAGTCCGCGGCGGTCTTCTTCCAGAACTCCTGGCCGGGGCCGGTCGTCGAGTTCTGCCAGAGGGTCATGCTGACGTCTCCACCGCCGCCTGAGTCTCCGGAGCCGCCGGCGCTGCAACCAGCGAGCGCCGCGACACCCAAGACCAGGGCTGTGGAACCGGCGAGGAATCTAGCCTTCATGGGTTCAACCTGTTCTCTTCGTTGAGGCGGCTCCGCCGGTGCGGCGGAGCCTGTGGGCATACCGAGGCCGGAGCCTCGGGGAGTCGGGGCGTCGCCGCCCGTTCTCGCGTGCGGGGTGGGCCTCCCGCCCTGCACGCTCCGGAGTCGATCCGCCGGCACTCGCTCAGACGAGTCGGCCATCGGCGTCGTCGCTCGAGATCGTGCTCCGCGTCGCCCTCTCGGGCCCCCGGTCCGGCCAGTTTCACAAGTGGAGCAAATTTCGTCAAACGTTTTCGAAATCATTTTCCAGGCCACTACAGTGACGGTGTGAAGCGCCGCCCCACCATCACCGATGTCGCCGCCGCTGCCGGCGTCTCGGTCGCCACGGTGTCGAAGGCAATGAACGGCCGGTACGGCATATCGGAGGCCACGGTCCGGCGCGTCCTCGACGTCGTGGAGGAGATGGGCTACCAGTCCAGCATCGTCGCGAGCAGCATGCGCTCCCGGCGCACCGGTGTGATCGGAGTGCTCGTGGCCGACTTCGAGCCGTTCAGCGCCGAGATCCTCAAGGGCGTGGGAGCAGCCCTGCGCGACTCCGAGTACGACCTGCTCGCCTACAGCGGCGCGCAGCAGGGCGGGCACGACGGCTGGGAGCGCAAGTCACTCAGTCGCTTGAGCGGCACCCTCATCGACGGCGCCATCATGGTCACCCCGAGCATCGTGACAGTGCCCGAGGAGATCCCCATGGTGGCGATCGACCCGCACACCGGTCCCGCGGACCTGCCGACGGTGGAGTCCGACAACTTCACCGGCGCGCTGCAGGCCACCCAGCACCTGGTGGAGCTCGGCCACCGCCGCATCGGCTTCCTCGCCGGACGCCCCGACCTGCGCTCCTCGATCCGGCGCCACGACGGCTACCGGCGAGCGCTGGCGGATGCCGGCATCCCGTTCGACCCGGCTCTCGTCGGCGTGGGCAACTACCTGCAGCAGACCGCCCGTGAGCCGGCCTCGGCACTGCTGTCGCTCCGCAACCGGCCGACCGCGATCTTCGCCGCGAACGACGTCATGGCGATCGGCATCCTCGAGGTGGCGGCCTCCTTGGGCCTGCGGGTCCCGGACGACCTGTCGGTGATCGGCTTCGACGACGTCCCGGAGGCATCGCGGGCGAACCCACCGCTCAGCACGATCCGGCAGCCCATGCAGACGCTCGGGGCGGCGGCGGCGAAGCTGCTGCTGGCCCTGCTGAACGGCGACCAGCCGCAGGAGACGCACCTCCGGCTGCCGACGCGCCTGGTGCGTCGCGCGACGACCGGACCGCCGCCGCCCGCTCGCTGACGAGGGGGCCCGACCGGCGATCGCAAGGCCCGAGATCAGTCGGCGTCGGGATCCTGGGGAAGACGGCGGAGCACCAGCACCGTGAGGTCGTCGGGCGCGGACGGGCCGGCGAGGGCGCCCACCGCCTCGACGATGGCGGGGGCGTGGGGCGGCGCGGCGCGCACGGCCTTCTCGACCTCGTCGAGAGCGTCGAGCGTGCCGTTCAGGGCGTCGAGGACGCCGTCGCTCACCGAGACGAGGGTGTCGCCGTGCCGCAGCTCGATCTCCCCCTCCTCCCATGAGCCGTCCCAGCCCACGCCGAGCGGCAGTCCCGTGGAGGTGAGCCGCTCGCTCGTCCCGTCGGCGCGGACCACCAGCGTCAGTCCGTGGCCGGCGTCGACGTAGGAGACGACCCCGCTCAGCTCGTCGAGGTGCGCGTGGAAGAGGGTCACGAAGGTGTTCGCGCTGTCCAGATCCGCCTCGAGCGCGTCAGCGGCGGTCTCCACCGCGGCGGAGACACCGTCGAAGCGGGACCCCGCTCGCATGGTCGCGCGGACCGTGGCGGAGATGAGGGCGGCGGGAACGCCCTTGCCCATCGCGTCGCCCAGCGTGAACGCGGCGCCGCCGCGGACGGGGTACCAGTCGTAGAAGTCTCCGCTCAGCACATGGACCGGGCGGCACACACCGGCCGCCTCGAAGCCCTCCAGCGTGGCGAGGGTCTTCGGCAGCAGGCCCTGCTGGACGACGGCGCTCGCGGCGAGTTCGCTGGTGAGGGCCAGTTCGTCCTGCACCCATCCCGCGATCTCCCGGAGGACGACCTGCTGGTGCGGGGTGAACTCCCCCGGCTCGGTGTCGACGACGCAGACCGCGCCGACGCGCTGCCCGTCCGGCCCTTCGATCGGATGGCCCGCGTAGAAGCGGACGCCGGCGGCTCCGGTGACGAACGGATTGTCCCGGAACCGCGGGTCCAGACGGGCGTCCGTCACCACCATCCCCTCGGCGTGCTGGATCGTCGTGCTGCAGAACGCGTCACCCCGCCGCACCGACTGGCCGGCTCCCTCGGTGCTCGCCTTCGTCCAGAGGCGGTCGTGCGCGATGAAGTTGATCTCCACGCGGTTGAAGCCGAGGAGCCTCGCCGCCATCCGGGTGATCCGGTCGAACCGCTCGGCCGGACGGGTGTCCAGGATGTTCAGCTCGTCGAGCGCGCGCTGCCGGGCCAGTTCCGCCACGGCCTTCTGCTCGGCAGGCGTGAGCGCCTTGGCCGAGCCGGTCTCCGTCATCACCTCTCCCGCTTCCTGGCGATGTGCCAGCGGTTGAGGCCGTCCTCCCGCGAGTAGGAGAGCTCGTCGACCAGCGCCTGGATGATCGGCAGACCCCGGCCCGACTCCGCCAAGTCGTCGGGCAGCGCGACCGCACTGAGCACGATGTTGCCGGGCTGGCCGGTGTCGACCAGGTTCGCCTCGATCCGGTCCTCCGACACCGTCACCGCCAGGCTGCAGCTGATGCCCTCGCCGCCGTCGGCGTGCCCGATGACGTTCGACGCCAGCTCGATGAGTGCGGTCTCGAAGGCCATCCGGTCGAGGTCCGGCACGTCGCCGTGCGCGGCCCACACCTCCTCCAGGAGCGCGTGCACAGAGTTGACGTCATCCGGCGGGGATGACAGAGCGAGAACCTGGGGTTCCGGATCAACCATTGCTGTAGGCCTCCTCGGGCCGGTCGTAGGGCGTGAGCACACGCTCCATGTTCGTGAGCTGCAGGACCATGCGGATCTGCTCGCCGACCGACGCGATGCGCAGGTCGCCGCCCGCCTGCCGGGCACTCTTCAGCCCGGCGATGAGCGCGCCGAGCCCCGACGAGTCCATGAACGGGACGTCGGCGAGGTCGGCCACGAGACGGCGCTGGCCGGCCTCGAGGAGGGAGGTGATGGCGTCGCGCAGCGCTGACGCGCTCACCATGTTGAGCTTTCCGGAGAGCCGCAGGACCGCGACGTCTCCCGGGATGGTGCTGACGGTGAAGTCCATCAGATTCCTCTCGTTTCAGACGGGACACGGCGGCCGAGGCCACCGAGGACGAAGCTGGCCGCGAGATCCGCGGCGAGGACGGCGGCGAAGAAGCCCGATGCGGCGAACAGAGCCCCATCGGCCGGCTGCCCGGCGAGAAGCGCGGCGACCGGCACCGCGAGCACGCCTGCGAGGGCCGCTGCGGTGACAGGCGCCCGGAGCCCGTTGACCGCGACCAGGCGCTGGCCGAGGGTCAGGCCGCGAGCGCCGAGGGCAGTCGCTGCGGCGAGCGCGCTCCGGACGGTGCGCGACCGTCGCGGCCTCACGGGCGCGGCACCCAGTCTCGTCGCGATCGCGCCGGAGAGGGCTCCGCCCCGCAAGCCGGCGGCCTGCAGGCGCAGGGACGTCCGCCGGTCCTCGACGGTGTCGGTGGTGAGGATCGGGAGCACCGGCTCGATGTCGGCGCCGAGGTCGATGTCGATGGAGCGCACGAGGTCGTGCACCTCGGCGAGCGCGGCCAGCGGCGAGTGCTCGCCGTCCGCCAGCTCGCCGATGGCGTCTGCGAAGTCGAAGGCCGGCACGGCGTTGGCGG